>CAYNQP010000489.1:0-3665 GCA_964399325.1 uncultured Pirellulales bacterium | reverse complement strand
CCACACCAATAGCAATCCGGCGACCACGCCAGCAGTCCCCGTCCAGCACTTCTCTCGTTTCATCTCGATATCCTTTCGATTCCTTCGTCGTTCGGTTGTGGTTGCGACACTCGTTCCGGTCGCGTCGATCGCATAACGCAACCGATTGACGTAACGAGCTGCGCAACCGTTCAACGAAACACGTCGGTCGGCTATTCGAACAGAACTGCCAGCTCTTTCTTCCGCGCCGGGTCGATCCGCTTCGGGTCAGTCCAGACGGCCAACTCCAGACTCTTGCGGCAGGCACAGTCCTCGCACGCAAGCGCCTCGTCGCGCGCCAGCAGCGACTTGACCAGCTCCAGACAATTCTGCGTCGTGGTCTGGAGGTTGGAGATGATCTCCTGCAAGAGAGTCTGCTTGCCCTTCGATGGATCGTGGGACCGCCAGCAATCATAGTCGCTGGCCAGCGCCACGAGGGCATAGCACATCTGCGCCTCGCGGGCCAGCTTCGCCTCGGGCATGGCCGTCATGCCGATCAGGTCGGCGCCCCAGGCGCGGTGCATCAGCGATTCGGCGCGCGTCGAGAACTGCGGCCCCTCCATGCACACATACGTGCCCTGCGGGTGAATCTTGATATCCATCGGGTCGGCGACGCGCAGCAGGGTCTCTCTAAGAAACCCGCACGTCGGATGGGCCATCTCGCAGTGCACGGCGCCGTAGCCGGTGAAGAACGTATTGGCGCGCTTGAACGTCTTGTCGATGAACTGATCGACGATCACGAGGTCGCCCGGGGCAATGGCATCCCGCAGCGAGCCCACCGCCCCGCTGGCAATGACGCTGCGCACGCCGAGCTTCTTCAGCGCGAAGATGTTGGCTGCATAGGGCACCTCGCTGGGCGAGAACTGGTGGCCCGGACCGTGCCGGCTGATGAAAGCAATCTGCCGGCCGGCCAGCGTCCCGATCATGATAGGCCCGCTCGGCTTTCCGAATGGCGTCTGCTCGTCGCGCTGCTCCACGTCCGTCAGTTCCTCGGCCAGCGCGTCACCCAGCCCCGTGCCGCCGATCACACCCACCAACTCTTTCGCCATGAGCTTGTTCTCCTTTCTGAACTTGGTTATGATAACCCGCGTATGTGTCGCTGTCATCCTCGAAAGGCGGCATCGGTCCCATAGGACCGATAGGACCAATGTGACCTATGCGCGCCGCTGGCTGCCTGCCCGCCGACGTGAGATAAGGAGCTTGCGGATATGGATTTAGTCGTGACGGTCAAAGAAGTCAAAGGGCATTGCCCCGTACATAACGTCGGTGACTCCTTCACCCTCAAGGCGTGCTATCAGTTGGTCAGCGACATCCCCCTCTGCATGCACGGCCTGGCCTCGCTGATGCCCTGGTACAACGCCCTGCGCGTCTCCGAGCCCGCCGACTGGGGCCTCGACGGCAAAGACGACAAGACCAAGGCCTACATCCAGTGCCCCGACGTCTGCCAATACACCGACGGCGGCACCGTCATCTACGAGATCAGCAAGGTATAAGGCGGGTTCTCAACCCACGCGGGGCTCAAGATACGCCCTACAGGTCTGGGGGTTCGTGGAAGTCTTGGTCGTGGTCGGTCGCGAGCAACTCGGCCGGGCTGTGAACCATGCGGATCGTTCGCCACTTGCCGCCGCGGTAGCGCCGGTAGAAGAGGCTGGAGAACGACATGAAAGCAACCACGACCGCTACCCAGGCAGCGATTGGAGACCGGCCCAACACGCGAAGCATGAAGAGCGAGATGCCCAGCATTAGCCAGTGGATTGCCACCGAGGTACACATGGCCCAGAACGTGTCGCCCGCGCCGCGCAACGCCCCGCTGAAGACCACCACGACCGCTTCGAGCAGCACGTAGACCGAGGCGATGCGAATCATCCGTACCGCGAGGGGCGCCGCCTGGTGAAAGACCGGGTCGAGTTGCTCCGGACGGAACAGGGCGACGAGCCGCTCGGGGAAGAACACGAAGAGAGCCAGGATGACGCCCGAGTAGAGCCATCCGGTCTTGAGCCCCGACATGGTGGAGCGGTGTGCGGTATCGGGGTCGCCGGCCCCCATGTAGCGTCCGACGAGACTCATGACGCCGATCTGGACACCGATCAACGGAACGAACGAAACCATATCCCAGTTGAACATGATCGTCACGGCGGTGGCGGTGGCCGGACCGTGCGCGTGGAACGCGATGATCATGGCGTTGAACGCCATGAGGTTCAGGAACATCTCGACACCAGCCGGGTAACCGAAGCGCAACAGCGTGGCCATCGCTTCCCGGTCGAATCGCAGCGAGCGCCCCACCTGGTACGTCCGGCGGATCTCCGGGCCGAGATAGGCCGCTAACAGGACACCCAATCCGCAGAGCCCTCCGATGATCGTGCCGCACGCGGCGCCGCGAATGCCCCAGGCGGGAAAGCCGAACTTGCCGAAGATCAGAATGTAGTTCATCCCCACGTTGACTATCATCGCCGTGAAGGCGGCGACCATGACGATCCGTGTCCGCCCGATGCCGGAGAAGAAGCTGCTGAGGCAATTGCGTAACAGCCCGATCACGGTCGCATAGATCAGGATGTCGAAATAGGCGATCTGCGGAGCCAGTTGCGCCGCTTCGATCCCCGTCTTCTCGAACGCCAGGTGAACGAGCGGACGGGCCAGCAGGATCAGCGGATAGGCCGCCAGGGCGACCAGCATCGCCTGGGTCGTCGCCGTCGCGCAGCGATCCTTGCGGCCGGCTCCGAGATACTGGGCCACCAGCGCCGTGGAGTATCCTGTCAGCCCGAGAAAAAACGTCATCATCATGAAGCAGGTCAGTCCGCCTGCCATGGAGGCGTTCATCTGTTCCGGCCCGAGCCGCGACAGGAAGAGCCGGTCGGTAAACGTCATGACCGTGTCGCACGCGTGCGAGGCGACCATCGGCAGCGCAATGGCCAGCAGCTCGCGCATCCCGCCTGCTCGGCCGACGCGGCCGGTGCCATTCAAATCAAGTTGCCCGGTCCTGGTCATCTTCCTTGTACCTGCCGCGTTGGACACACCGCCCACGCGATCGTTACATCTTATCCGCACCAGCCGTTCGAGGAAACAAGGAAGACCCTCCGGCCTCTAATATCGCAACTCAATCCGCGATGGTCCCGTCACCGGGATAGTCACGAGTCGCTGCTCGGGATCGAATTGGGCCTGGGACTCGGTCGCAGCAAGGAAACCGCCCGCAGCATCCGCCTGTCGAATCGTCACGGCCGATGGTTTTGTCGTCAGGCCGCTGATGAGCACATAACAAGATCGGCCACGCCAGCCCTCCACGACAAAACTCGCAGACCCGGAACCCTCCTTGACGTCGCGGATGGGGGACGGAGCATGAACGAAAACGCTCCGCTCGCTGAGCCTCCGCACGTCGTACAGGCGGCCTTGTCCGAACAGCTCTGGCACGTGGGCCTGGACCGTTCCGGGATTGATCGCCGGGCCGTCACGGAACTGGGCCCGCAGCTCGAAGATGTCCGGCAGCAGACCCTGGCGCTTCCGATCGGTCAGGGGCCAGCTCATTTGCAGACCCGTGGCGGTGATTCCCTTGGCGATCTGCAGCCAGGGCCCGTCCGGATCGTACTGGCTCAGCAAGTGCAGCGCGGAGGCGTAGACCAGTCCACACCATTGCACAGGCCGGCCAAACCAGA
>CAYNQP010000488.1:0-3671 GCA_964399325.1 uncultured Pirellulales bacterium | reverse complement strand
CCAACTTCACACTTCAAACTTGACACTTTGCGGAGCGACTATGAGAAACAAAGCCAATTTCCCCCGTTTGGGGCAAGGAAATGAGGGGCGAGCCGGAAAACAAAGCCAATCTGCACACGGCCAGAATGGGCACCAATGCGTTAGAAACAAGGAAGTTATGATACGGCTTAGGAGAAGTCCATGCGGTGTGTCTGTCATCCTGAGCGCCGCGAAGGATCTGGGCCGCGACCGAGAGAAACCCCTTGTGCAAAAGCCAGATCCTTCGGCTTCGCCTCGGGATGACAGACTGGCAACCGCGTGGGAATTCCGCGTTTTTCGATACCCAAAACAGTGCTCCAATTGTGTTATATGTAGTGATTCGCAGGGGCGAGTGATTATTCGCCCGTGCCTGGGAAAGTCGGTGCCGATGTTTGAAGACAAGATGCTCATCTGGAGATTCAAACGAGGCAGCAGCGAGGCCCTGTGCCGCATCTATGAGCGGTATCGCAAGGACCTGCTGAAGCTGGCTGTCGCTCTCCTGAATGATGTCGGCGATGCCGAGGACGCCGTGCACGACGTCTTTGTGTCTTTCGCGCAGTCGCCCCAGAGGCTGAAGCTCAACGGAAGCCTCAAGGGCTACCTGCTGACCTGCGTCGCCAACCGGGCCCGCAACAAGAACCGGGTGAACCAGCGGCGGCAAACCGTCGGGCTGGATGAGGCAGAAACCATGGTCTGCGATTCCAGGACGCCGGAGCAATGGATCACGTGCAGCGAGGAATTGACACGATGGAGCGCTGCCTTGGCCCGACTTCCTTACGAGCAGCGGGAGGCGGTTCTGCTGCACCTGAGGGCCGAGATGAAATTCAGGCACATCGCCCAGTTACAGGGTGTCTCGGTCAACACGGCTAAGGGCCGGTATCGATATGCACTGGCAAAGCTACGGTCAATCCTGAATGGCGAGTTGGAACCATGAGATCGGCAAAGGACATAGAGCGATCGCTCAAACACGCGGACCTGGGCGTTGAAACGGACACCGAGGCGGATCGTGCGATTCTGGGCGAACTGGTTGACATGCACCGCAGGTCCACGCCGACAGGAGTGACTTGGTCGACGATGTTACGACCCGCCACGCTGGGACTCGCTGCGACAATTGTGGTCGCGTTCGCAGCCGTTTTCCTCGTAAACCGTCGTGAGCCATCCGAGCCAGGGGGCGTGCCGCAGCCGGCAGCGACGATGTCCGCGGCAGAGATGCTCACCATGGGGCAATTGAAGGCGGCCTATGGCCGGGGCGGTCTCGAAGAGCTTGAGGCCCAATGCGAGAAGGCGGCCGAGAAGCTGGACGTACTACCAATATCTATCACGGACTTGATCGTCGAACTCAAGGGCACACAGGCCCGGAAAGGACGAAATGATGCGGACACGAAAAAATAGACAAACGCAAGTGGTTATATGTGTTGCCATGGTGGTGCTGGCAACGAGCGTGACAGCTCTGGCCCAGCCGCCGGACAATGCCGCCCTGCTCTACTACCAAGCGTTCTTGCTTCACGAGAAACCGGATGATGCGACGGACAAAATGCTGAATGACTTCCGCAAAGGCGAGATTGCCGCCAATGACGCCATCACCAAGCACATAGAGAAGAACCGCCGTGCAATTGACCTCGTGGTGAAGGCCGCCGACACCGCCAAGTGCGACTGGGGCTACGACTACTCACAAGGGGTCGAGCTGTCGATGCCCAACCTCGCCCAGTTTCGGCGGATGGCCTTTCTGCTTTCGGCAGAAGCGAGATGGCTGGCGGCCAAGGGCGAGTACCAGACGGTATTGGACCGTTGCGTGACCATGCACAAGATAGCTCTTCACGCTTGCGACAAAACGCTGATCAGTTATCTCGTGGGTATCGCCATAGACGGTCTTGCCAACGGGACAACCGAAGACATCCTGGCGCTGGTACCGGGGGATGTGGACGCCTTGAACCGACTGAAGTCCGGTCTGGCCCAGACCACCGAGCGGTTTCCGTCGCAGTCGGCCAACCTGGCGCAGGAGACTCAGGTCTGTGCGGCCACCATGAACAAAGACCAGATACAGACAATCCTCAAAATGGCTCGTGAAGCAGGCGATGATTTTGCCTCCAAAGAAGTGATCGAGCGCCTCAGCCAAGGCGATGAGGCGTTCTTCGAGAGAAACCGACAGTACTGGTTCAGCACCATGGCCAAGGTGAGAGATGTTCTCGATTTGAAACTGCCTTATTCGGAAATGTGCGCCAGACTCGACGAGTTGGGCAAGCAATTGAACGAGGAGATGAAGGGAAACCCCGACGCAACCTTGACCACGCTGTCCTTCTCCCCGGCGGCGATCAGGAGAGTCTATCAACTGACCGTCAGAAAGCAGACGCATTTCAATGCCATCGTAGCGGCGATCGATCTGTATATCGCCCAAGCCCGGACGGGAAAATTGCCTGACACCCTGCCCGCCGGTTCGCCGCCTGATTTGTTCAGCGGCAAACCCTTTGCCTACACCAAGACAGCCGAGGGCTTCATCCTTCGCTGCCAAGGCAAGGAGGATCCAGACAGTGACAAGGTGTTTGAATACGAGTTCAAGGTCGCCCGATAGGCAACCACTTGCCCAAGGTCTCTTGATCGGATATATTGAAGGCGTTTGAAGCCCAGTGTGAACCGGAAGTGGAGCGAAAAGCCAGGAAACCGAGACGGCTTCCGACTTGAGATTGCTGAGTCAGACGTGAGGGTATATGGCTTCGGAAAGGACGAATTCCCATGCGACCAAGCCACCGACGAAGACGCGTGTTCGTTTGCATCGCAACCATATGGTTAGGATCGAGCGCTGCGGTCTGGGCGCAGCCGCCGGATAACGCTGCCCTGTTGTACTATCAGGCCTTTCTGCAGTACAAGGAATCGCAGGACTCGGAGACCGAGCCACTTGGCCTGTTTTTGGCCGGGGAGACCGCTTCGAATGAAGTTGTTACTTCACATATCGAGCGAAATCGTCGCGTGATTGACCTGGTCGTGAAGGCAGCCAACATTCCTCACTGCGATTGGGGCTGTGACTACTCACTGGGGACTGAGCTTAGCTCGACTTACCTTTCCCGTATTCGACAGATGTGTTTTCTGGTTCTCACAGAGACCAGATGGCATATCGAACAGAGTGACTTCCAGAAAGCATGGGCTCGTTGCATGACGATGCGCAGGATGGCTCTTCATGCCTGTGATCGAACGCTGATCAGCTATCTGGCAACCGTGGCAATTGACACGCAGGCCATTACAGCCATCCGGGAGGTTCTGTCCCTGGCGCCATGCAATGTGAACATCCTCACCCAGCTACGAGCCGATTTGGCCCGAACGACGGCGTTATTCCCCTCGCTGGCAACCTATGCAAGACGGGATGTTCAGGTCTGTGCAATCAACTTGGCTCGTGACAAGGTCCAAACGGCGGTCCGGCGGAACCTTGAGTCAAACGAGTATACAGAATATCGTGATGACATGATCGAATTGCTCCTGCAGGGCGACGAAGTATCTCGTCAAATCGCGCGCGACTATATCGCCAGAGCCGAAGCGATGGAACGGCTCCTGCAAGGCGACGAAGCGTTCTTTCAACGCAATCGTGACTACATTGCCAGCGTCGCGGACAGGCTGGCGTCCGTAATTGAAATCAATCTGCCGTACGCGCACACATGCACGGC
>CAYNQP010000487.1:0-3673 GCA_964399325.1 uncultured Pirellulales bacterium | reverse complement strand
TTCGATGGGTACGGCGCCTCCTCGAAGAGAGAAGAGTGTGGATTATTCGGAATCTTCGGTGATCCCGATGCGGTCCAGAAGACCTATTTCGGGTTGCACAGTCTCCAGCACCGGGGGCAGGAGGCGACGGGTATCGCCTCCAGCGACGGCGAGTTTATCCAGTGCTACAAAGCCATGGGCACGGTTTCGCGTGTCTTCCGCAGCGGCTCGGGAATTCTGGAGAAATTGGCCAATTCCATCGCCATCGGCCACGTCCGCTACTCGACGACGGGCTCGTCCAAGACGGTGAACAGTCAGCCGCTGCTGGCCGAATACTCGCGCGGCCAGGTCGCGGTGGCCCACAACGGGAATCTAATTAATGCGCGCTGGCTGCGAGACGAATACGAGGCCTACGGCAGCATCTTCAAGTCCACCAGTGACACCGAGATCATCGTCCATTTACTGGCCAAGCCGACGCACCAGAGCAAGCCCGATTCGCTGGGCCATGTTCTGAACCATCTCCAGGGAGCGTACTCGCTGATCTTTCTGTTTGCCGATCACATCGAAGCGGCGCGCGATCCGTATGGGATTCGACCGTTGTGCATCGGCCGCACCGACAAGGGAGCTTACGTTGTGGCTAGCGAGACCTGTGCCCTCGATACCATCGGGGCTAGGTTCGTGCGCGAAGTTGAGCCCGGCGAGATTGTCCGCCTGGACAAGAAGGGGCTTAGCAGCCGGTTCTTTGTGCGACGCGGAGACATCACCCCGGCCCACTGCATCTTCGAGCATGTCTATTTCTCCAAGCAGAACTCGCGGATTTTCGGCGAGAACGTGCACGAGCTGCGCAAGAAGCTCGGCCACCAATTGGCTCGGGAGCACCCGGTCGAGGCCGACGTGGTGATTCCCGTGCCGGATTCAGGGACCTCGGCGGCGATCGGCTACGCCCGGGAGAGCGGCATCCCGTTCGATATGGGTCTGGTCCGGAGCCACTACGTCGGTCGCACGTTCATCTCCCCGGAACAGAAGCTGCGCGAACTGGCGGTCAAGCTCAAGCTGGCCATCGTCCATGAGGTGGTCGCCGGCAAGCGGATTATTGTGGTCGACGACTCTATCGTTCGCGGCACGACGACGCGGGGCAAAATCAGGACGCTTCGGGCAGCCGGCGCCAGAGAGATACACATGCGCGTGAGCTGCCCGCCCATTCGGTTCCCCTGCTATTACGGCGTGGATTTCCCGACCAAGGAAGAACTGCTGGCGAATAATCGCAACCTTGAGCAGATCAAGGAGTTTCTGGAAGTTGACAGTGTGGGTTACCTGTCCCTGGAGGGGATGCTCGCCAGCGCGGGCTTGCCCGCCGACCACTACTGCACGGCCTGCTGGAGCGGCCGGTACCGCATTCCCATCGATGTGGCCCTGAACAAATTTACGATGGAACGCTACCAGATGTACATGTTCGAGGATTTCAGCGCCGCGTATGAGTAAATACGTCAGTTACCAGCAAGCCGGCGTGAGCATCGACGCCAACGATGAGATGGTCGAGCGGATCGGCTCCAGCGTGGCCGGCACGTTCGGGCCGCGCGTGATTGCACTGCCCAACGGGTTCGCCGGCCTGCTTCGTCTCGACTACGACGAGAAGCTCTTCAAGAAGAACTATAAAACCCCGGTGCTGGTCGCCTGCACCGATGGCGTAGGCAGTAAGGTCCAGCTCGCGGCCAAGGTCAAGAAGTACGACACCGTTGGTATCGACCTGGTTGCGATGAGTGTCAACGATATGCTGGTGGTTGGGGCCGAACCCTTGCTGTTCCTGGACTACGCGGCCCTGCACACACTGGACCCGGCGATGGTGGCCGAACTGGTCAAAGGCGTCGCGGCGGGCTGTCGCTTGGCCGACTGTGCCCTGCTCGGGGGCGAGACGGCGGAGATGCCCGATACCTATCGCAAGGGCGATTTCGACTTGGCCGGCTTTGGCGTCGGCGTGGTGGAAAAGGACAGGATCATTACAGGCAAAGACGTCCGGCCCGACGATGTAGTATTGGGGCTGGCTTCGAGCGGCTTGCACAGCAATGGCTACGCGCTGGCTCGGAACATCTGCTTCAAACGCGCCCGGCTGAAGATGACGGATGCTCCGGACGAACTCGGCGGCGGCACGTTGGGCGAAGTCCTGCTGACGCCCACGCGCATCTACGTTCGCTCCGTGGTCCGGCTGCTGAGCGGGTACAAGGTCAAGCGTATCGTGCACGCAATGGCTCACATCACCGGCGGCGGGCTCGTCGGCAATATTCCGCGCGTGCTGCCCAAGAACTGCAACGCGGTGCTGAAGACGTCGAGCTGGCCTGTGCCCGCGATCTTCCCGTTCCTGCAGAAGGCCGGACCGGTCGAGGACGAAGAGATGTTCCGCGTGTTCAACATGGGCATCGGCTACGTGCTGATCGTGGCCGAGGACTTCGCGGACTCCATCGCGGCCAAGCTCCAGCGCTCGGGGGAGAGGGTGTACCGGATAGGAAGAATCACGCGGGGAACCGGCAAGGTCGTCCTGAAAGACTGATGTCGAGTGTGAAGAGGCACGTGTGAAGAGGCAAACGTCGAGTCAGCCCACTTCGAACTTCAGACTTAGGACTTCGAACTTGTCGGTGCCATCCGCAGTTCCACGGTTCCTCGTGGCGGCGCTGCTGTATGCCGCCTTCGCCATCGACCTGTATCGACCCCACTTCGCGGCCCTCCAGACGTGGCAATGGCTGCTGCCGGTGAATGCTCTGATCGGTGCGCTGGGCGGCTTTGCTCTGAGTCGGCGCTGGGTGGCTGGCTTCGCGGGTTCGTTCCTGGCCGGCGCGGTGTATGGCTTCGGCCCCTTCATGCTGGGCCTGGCGCGGTTTCACCCGACCGTGGGCTTCCTGGCCGCGAGCATTCCCTGGCTCTTCATGCCGGCTGCCTTTCTGGGCAGGCAACGCCACCTGATCGTCGGCGTCGCGCTGTCGCTGTTGCCCTTTCTGGCCGTGGTCGTGTTCTTCCGAGTCAGCGCGCTGGAAGACTATCGCCTGTTTGCCGCGCCGATTCAGGTCGAGTTGCGGCTCGTTGACCTGGTCGGTTTCGTTGCCCCGTTAGTCGTCGTCGATCGCAGCGCCACGCTGGTGAGCTTGTACCATGTTCCTGTCGCCGCTCTGGTTCTCGGCGTCGCGATGATGGTCAAGGCCCGCCGCTACGGTATCCTTCTTATTGTGGCCGTCGGCCTGGCCCTGGGGCTGTGCAAGTCGTATCTCGGCCCGAGCGCCATTGCCTGGCTGGGCGTCAGCCCGATCCTGTGGCTGAGCATTCCGATGGTTTGCCTGGCCGTCCTGGCTGGTCTGGGGTTGCAGGGCCTGATCGAGGCGGGTCACTCGGACCGGAAGTGGACTCTGGCCGCGGCCGTCAGCGCCGGCGCGCTGGCCGTGGTGACGCTGTTGCTGGCGGCCGAGTACTTCCAGGTTATCTTGGGTCTGGCCGATGGCTACGCGCGGCTGTCTGTCGAGGCGGCCAAAATGTATCTGTTGGCGGCGCTGGCCGTCGGAATCGTGTTCGTGATCGCACGGCAGCGCCTCAGGTTCCACTGGTTGCGCTGGGTGGTTCTCTGTGCGGCGCTGGGCATCGACATCTTCCTCGGCGCCCGCTACATCGTGGACAAGATCCTCTGAGGGAGGCAGGAGGGGTCCCAATGCCA
>CAYNQP010000486.1:0-3682 GCA_964399325.1 uncultured Pirellulales bacterium | reverse complement strand
ACTTGAGGTAGATGACATCGTCCTCAGAAAAAAAGTGATCCAGCATGCGGTCAAAGAAGAACTGCGCCGTCTCGGCGCCGAACTGCCTGGCCATGATGGCCCGCACGCCGTGCTCGGAACCCGGATAGCCGTTGATGAATTCTTCCATGTTCATCCAGCCACCCACGCACGCCCCTCGCAGATAGATGGGCCGGCCATTGGTCTTGACAATTCGATTCCCGTCAACCTGTAACAGGTCCATATTCTCTCCTGGGTTAGAATCATGGCGCCATTGTCATGAAACCGGGTCTACTTCGCCCACGCCTCGCCTTCCGGCGTCCGCCGCCACGCGAAGTAGGCATCCAAGGGCTTGAGGGATTCGGCACTGGGCACCGGCCCGGTGTGCGGCGTCTGGCTGAAGTACATCACCACAGGGTTGGCGTCGCTGAAGGCCGGCCATTCAGGAACGCCATCGCCGTTGGGGTGGCCATACTTAGCGAAGTCGGTCCAATAGGTCATCATGGCCTCGGAGATCGCCAGATCCGTCTCCGTGGTACGCGGACTCGAAGCGTTGAGATGCCCGAAGACATAGGCTACATCCTGGCCGTGCGGTGAACCGCGGTCGGCCTGGGGCGAATCGGACGGATACTCCGGGTGTTGATCGAAATAGTAATAGTAGGCTTTGGATTTCCCCATCTTGGCCTGAAGCCGCGCCCAGATCCATGTGTGCCAGCCAAAGGCCGAGTCCCGTGACAGATCGCGAGCGGTCTTGGGCACTGAATCGGTGCCCACTGGATAGGCCTTCAACAGACGATCCGCAAAGGGACCGTAACGCTGTTTGACGCTGTCAATATACGCTTTTGGATCCCTGGTTCGCGTAAAGCTGGCGCCCTCGTCCGAGTTGTAACCCACCAGAATCGGTGTGTCATTGAATCGGCCCGCCTCGTAGAGCGTGCATTGATCGTCGGGGATCACCCAACCGTCGATGATGGGCCATGACATGCCCAGACCCCGGCCCGCCGGGAGTTTGTCGGGAGCGAGCTTGCGAAGCTCCGCGATGGACGAAACCCCCGCGCTCTCGGCATACGCTTTTCCGTCACGCTCGGCGTCGGCCAGGTTTTTTTGGTTCTCACCGGGAAAGGTGGTGGGCCGTGAAGGCCCGAACGAGCCACCGCTCTGCGAGATGGCGCCGTGGAAAAGTCCCTTGGCCAGCGGTGACGCGCACAGCATGCTGACCGCGATACCCCCGGCTGATTCGCCGAAGATCGTCACCTTGCTCGGGTCGCCGCCGAATGCAGTGATATTCTTCTGAATCCATTGGAGACCGGCGATCATATCCAGCAGACCGTAATTGCCGGACACGTGGTTCGGGCTCTCTGCGCTCAACTCCGGATGGGCCAGAAATCCGAGCTGGCCGACACGGTAGGCGATACTGACCAGCACCACACCCTTCTTGGCCAGATTCTCTCCGCTGTAATTCCGTTCGGAGGTAGCCCCTGCGCCGAATCCGCCGCCGTAGATCCAAACGAGCACGGGGATGCGGTCGCTTGCGGATTTCGCCGGCGTCCAGACGTTCAAGTACAGGCAGTCCTCGCTCTTGCCTGACGGGGGGTTCCCACCCTGCATGGGGCCGGGCGCGAACTCGTCAGCTTGCCGGACACCCTCCCACTTCGCGGCGGGCTGAGGCGCTCGCCATCGGTGATCACCGACCGGCGGCGCGGCGAAAGGAATGCCCCGGTAGACCGTCAGACCGTCTTCTAATGTCCCCTGTACCATTCCGCCCTCGACCTCGACCGGTGCTGGTTGCTGTGCGATGGCAAAACCGGTGACAAACATCGTGATCGTCACAATCCTAAGAGTCCCCTTCATCTTAGCAATTCTCCCTTCATTCAGCCTTCATTCTCTTGCCACAGATTCGGCAGAAAACGATAATAGAGTAGGTGACGCCAAGTCGCCCAATCATGGGCGCCGTGACCGCCGACATAATACTCATGTTCAATATTGTGTTTTTCCAATGCCTCATGCAGTTTAATGCAACGTGACCCCATGCGTCCGGTTGCTTCATGCGTGCCTTGACCCACAAAGAGATAATCAACCTTCTGATTCACCGTCGGATCATTGAGAAACTCGGACAGGACGTTTTCGCTATTCACATCCCCGGCACTCAACACACCGAACGAACCGAACAGGTCCAGGCTCCTGAATCCGACAAACATGGTATGGCGTCCACCCATGGACAGGCCCGACAAAGCCCGGCCCTTGGGACTCTTGATCACACGGTATTGGCTCTCAACCAGTGGAATCACATGCTGACGCATTTCATTTTCGAAAATATCGAAGGTCAGTTCCACGTGTCTGGGGTGATTGCGGTGGATGACCTGATTGTTGGGGATTGCAATGATCATAGGCTTGGCCTTGCCCTCGGCCAGCAGGTTGTCCAACATGAAATTCGCACGCCCATCATAGATCCAATTGGACGGCAAATCACCACTGCCACCGACCAGATACAAGACGGGATAGGTCTTGTCCAGGTTGTATCCCGGAGGCGTGTACACATACATCTCACGTTCGCCGTTGGTCACGTCCGAGTGGTATACGTGACGCGTGACATTGCCGTGCGGAACGTTGCGTGCGTCGTAGTAGGCCGGACCATCCCCATGGACCACCAGTTGACTGTACGGCGGCATGGCCGTAAAACCGGCCACGCTGTTGCTCGGGTCGGCCACACGCACGCCGTCGATCACGAAATAGTAAATGTACAGGTCCGGCTCGATCGGCCCAACCGTCAGGGACCACACGCCGTCTTCGTCTTTCTTGAACGGCATGGAGCGGGCCTGGGTGTCCAGGGCGATCATCACCGGCCCGGAAAGCTCCACCTTGTCCGCTTCGGGCGCCTTGACGCGGAACGTGACGGTTCGGTCGTCACGCACGTCCGGCGAGTTGAGCGGGGCGCTGAACGGGATGAGATTCTCGGTGTTCTTCTGAGGGTTGTAGTCCAGGTTGACGTTGGCCTGTTGCGCCCAGGCAAGCGCCGGAACCAGCACGAACGATACAGCGAGATAAGTGCGAATCGTCATTTTGAACTCCCTGCTAGAGTTTTGAAACCATCTTGACATAGGGTTTGGGCGGTGTCAAGAGTTGTCGGAAAGCGACAGATGGCTTTGGTGCGGCGCTCGACTTCTCCATGATGCCCCTTGAACAGCCAATGACTCCTGGTGCAACGCTGGACTGAAAACAATGGGGCCGCTTTCAACAGCCCTCTGTCCATAGTCTGCTTGGGGCATCGTGATCGTTTGGCACGGCAGCGGTTCATCGGCAATTCGATTTCGGCGCGAGCATCGTTTCGACCGATGCCGAGCGAGCACTCCAAAGCATGCCGGTGATCCTTCAGGCTACCGGTTGGCTGCCAGCGTGAGCTTCAAAGCCCAGTCCAGATCCGATCTTGCCGTCTCACTCGGGAACGGCGGCAACACAATCCGGCCGGATGCATCGGCGCCGAGTGGGACATCCACGTCGGTCCAGTTGCCGGTTCGCGGATCGAACCAACGAGCGGCGTAGCGCGCGTTGGCTTTGGCCCCCGCGACCGCAGCCCGGGGGCAGTCTTTCTCGAAGTACAGCAGCAGAAGGTCCTGTTCCGGCGTCGCCGCGGCGTAGGCCCAGCCGGCAGCCGCTTTGGGACCCGCCGACTGGTTGGGCGAGATCC
>CAYNQP010000485.1:0-3695 GCA_964399325.1 uncultured Pirellulales bacterium | reverse complement strand
TTATAGCCGCCGTATTCGCAGTAGCCAAACTCACTGTCGCCCGTGAATGCCTCTTTTTCGTCCGCCAACTCTTTCTGGAGTTGCTCACGACTCTCGATCCTACGCGGCCAGTCCGCTCGGACCCACTGCCCAAACTCATCGACGATCGGCTCGGCCTCCAGAAATTCCGAGCCGGCATCCTCTTTCGACAGCGCAATGGACCGAATCTCCAAAGTCGGCGAATCCAGAGGGTAATCCATCAGGATGCTCAGCGCTTCGACGTTTTTGAGATCGCCGAACGGTCCCCACGTAGACATCCAGAACGAGTTCGTGCGCCGGTTGTTGGCGGAGGCCAGGTCATTGCCCCGCTGGTCTCTGCCCCTGAAGTACTGTAGCGGGATGGAGGCCCGCAGCCAGATATTCTGTCCGAACGGCTGGAGCATCAATCGGCGTTTCCCGTTGGCGCTATGAATCCACAAGGAGAACCGCTGGGGCGAGGAGGTTCTCATTTCCACGACGAGATAATCGTATTCCGACCAATCCGCAGGCCATTGCGGGTCCAGTTGCTCCAGGGACCACTTGTGCTCCGATACCTTGCCCTCGAAAGCAACCCGGATGGGCTCGTCCAAGGCCAGGGCTGTGCCGGCCAAGAAGAGCAGCATCAACGCGATCGAGGACCTTTGGCTGTGGTTTCCCGCAAGACCTCGATACGGCAGACCTCTTTCCAGACTCGCATCAGTTCTCATATTCAACTCCTGTAGGGGCAACCCCCCGGAAGGCACGCGCAGGTCTCAGCGTACGGCCCGAAGCCGAGACGTTCCGTCCTTCAACCCTTCGCTGGTTGCGGTGACGCGAATCCGTCCTCTTTCGCCGTCGAGGGACCGGAGAATCAGCATGGCTTTGCCGTAGAACAGCTTGTGGTCGGGTTCCTGGAACGGCTCCAACGAAAGTGGATTGCCGTTGCCGATACCAGCGATCTGGGCCGGGCCCTCGACCGCGAAGTGGATGGAATTATCCGCCAGGGGACAGAGCGTCCCGTCCTTGTCCAGTGCCTCCACGAGGATGTACGAGAGATCCTCACCCATCGCGGAAAGCCGCGTCCGGTCGGGCGTCAGGCGAATCGTCGCCGGCTCACCGGCCGTGCGCATCACCGCTGCGCCGATCTTCTTGCCGTCCTTGTAAGCAACCGCCTTCAGCTCACCCGGCTCATAGACAACATCAGTCCAACGCAGGCGGTATTTGTAAGTCAAGGCGTAATAGGCGGACTCAATCTTCTCCGAATAGACGCCGAATTCCTTGATGCTCGCCCAGGCGCCGTTCTGCAACTGCTTGAACTCGATACGCACGTAGCGGGCTTGCGTATCCACGTCGTGGAAGACCTCCGACGGGCCGCCCCATTGAGGCATTCGGCTGGTGCTCTTGGTCGCAACGGTCTGCCAGTCCGAGGCGTCCTTCGAGACCTTGATCTCGTAGCCAGTGTACTTCTCTTCTCTCTCGAAATCGAGGGCCAGATATCGAATGGGCCGAATCTGGCCCAGATCGACCTGCCACCACTGGTTCGCGTCCGCCGTCGCCGCACACCAGCGGGTGGAGGCATCCCCATCGTTGGCGTGGGCTGCGACCTGACCCTTATCCAATTCGGTCGAACTGGCGGTAGCGGATTTACCCAGCGCGAAGTTCTCAGATCCTTGCGGCGCTGCACCTTTCGTGCGGCGGCCGAGAGACTTGCCGTTCAGGAACAGTTCGGCCGAGTCGCCATTGGTGTACACGAAGACGGGCACGTCCTGGCCCACGCGGTCGGGCCAGTTCCAGTGAGGCAGGATATGCACGGTCGTCGTATCGGGCCGCCAGTGGCTGCGATACAAATAGAACCGGTCCTTGGGAATGCCGCAGAGGTCTACGATGCCGAAGTACGAACTGCGTGCCTGGCGGCTGAAAGGCGTCGGCTCGCCCAGATAGTCGAACCCGGTCCAGACGAACTCGCCCGCGACGAAGCTGTCATCTACCATTAGTTGAAACTCGATATCGGGGATGTCCGACCACTGCGCGGCATTCAGATCGTAGGAATCAACCTGAAACACCTCGGAATACTCGGTCTTGCGATCGGGAAGCGGCAGGGTATAGAAGCCGCGTGTGCTCAGCGTCGAGGCCGATTCGCTGTAGAGAATGGGCTTATCGGGATAGCTTTCCCGATAGCGGGCGTATCGGCGTGCATAATTCCAGCCCGTAAGATCGAGCGCATCGAGGATCGGCTCATCGACCGTGCCGGGGATGTGGCAGGCTATGCCGACCGGCCGGGTCGGATCGTACTTTCGGAAGAAGTCGCTCATGAACTTCACGCGCTGCGGCGACTTGCCTTCTCTGTCGTGGGGTTGGTTGTTGATCTCGTTGCCGATTGACCAGACCACTATGGACGGATGGTTGCGGTCGCGCAGCGTCAGGTTGCGGATATGCTTCTCGCCGTACTCGGCCAGAGGTGGCTGACCGTTGATACGGTCGGCCTTGTCGTCCCATTTGTCGAAAGCCTCGTCCCACACGACGAACCCCATGCGGTCGCACAGGTCCAGCACTTCCGCGGCCGGTGGGTTGTGACTGGTGCGAATGGCGTTGACGCCCATGTCGCGCATGATTTCCAACTTCCGCTCCATCGCCCGCGTGTAGAAAGCCGCTCCCAGCGGACCCTGGTCGTGGTGCAGGCACACACCGTAGAGCTGCACCCGCCGACCATTGAGATGGAACCCATCGTTGGCCGTGAATTCGAACGTGCGAATGCCGAAAGGAGTCTCATCGACGTCCACCACCTTGCCGCCCGCCCGAACCGTGGTCTTGACCGTGTACAACGTCGGGCTGTCCACGTCCCAGCGTTGGGGTTTCTTGACGGCCAGCGATTGCTCCACCTCGGCAGATTCGCCGGCCGGCGCCGATACGTCCTTCTTCGCTGTCGCTATCGAACGCCCTCTGGGATTGAGAATCGCCACCTTCACGGTGACATCCGAGGCGGCGTCGAGGTTGTTGTCAATGGTCAAACGCACGCGCACCGTCGCCGACGCATCGCTGACCTCGGGTGTCGTGACATATGTCCCCCACTGGGCGATGTGTATCGGATCGCAGATAACCATCTCCACCTTGCGATAGATGCCGGCGCCCGGATACCATCGGGTCCCGTGCTGTCGCGTATCGGCCTGGACTGCAACCACGTTGGTCTGGCCGAACTTCACGTAGGGCGTCGCGTCGACCCGGAACGCCATGTAGCCATAGTCCCACTGGCCCGCCAACTGCCCGTTGACGTAGACCTTGGGGAAGGCCATCACGCCGTCGAAGTCAAAGAACACCCGCCGTCCGTCGGCGGCCTTGTCCAACTCGAACGTCTTCCGATACCAGCCGACCTCGCGCCAGGGCAGCTTGCCGGCGTACCCGTCTTCGTTCGCATTGAACGGCCCGGAGATCGCCCAGTCGTGCGGCAGTTGCACCGCCTGCCACCCGGAATCGTCGAAGCCCGGCTGCACCACCTGCTGGTCCTGCTCGCCCTGGGCAAAGCGCCACCCCCGGTTGAAGTTCTCCACCGTCCGCTGGGCATAGAGCGCCGATCCAGACAGCAGCACCGCTGCCGCCACGAACAAGACACTGCGAGTCTTCAAAACGTCCTTCATGTTTGCGACCATCCTTTCTACGTGTTTGCTTCGCACATGATACGCTTGCGGGTGCGCGACCCGTAG
>CAYNQP010000484.1:0-3700 GCA_964399325.1 uncultured Pirellulales bacterium | reverse complement strand
ACTGGAAATCCCAGCGAGCCGTCGCTTGAGCCCGCCAGGATTTCTCCTCGCACACGTGCCAGTTGTCCGTATGGATTTCCCGACGCACGCGGCCTGCGGCGTGATATCCTCACCAATTTCGCTGGGTATTATGAGGGGTTCTTTGGCCCGTCGGGTGAACGCTATCCAGAGAAACTATATCCGCCCATTAGTATGGCAAGGCAGTTTTTGGACGCGTTTGACAGATCGAACACTGAGTCAATCGATCTATTCTTGTCCAGATGCCCGCAGTACCACAAGATTGGGAAGCTTGCGATCCTTGCCAGCATTCTCTGCGGTGAAAAGAAGAGTTGCTTTGGCGAGCGCGTGAAGGAGCCAAGGTTTGACTGGTACTTCCATTTCTACAACAGTCTGACGCGCGAACTTGGTGGGAAAGATGCTTATCAGGAATTCGCCCAGAACAGAATGGCATTTGTTACATTCAACTACGACCGATCCTTGGAGCACTTTCTGTTTGACAGTCTTCTGCATTCGTTCGATGGCGCGGACCCGCAGACGGTCCAGGAACAACTTCATCAGGTGCCCATTGTTCATGTCTACGGGAGAGTTGCCTCCTTGCCGTGGCAAGCAAATGGTGAGGCCAACACTCACGAATATGGCGACTACGAACGTGGCACGCCTCCCAATCTGATCGAGATGATTGACAACCTATATGTTGTTCGCGAGGAAAGGGAAAATCCAGAACTGGAACGCGCGCGTGAGGAGGTGTCGAACGCGGAGCGGATATTCTTCTTGGGATTTGGCTACGCAGACGAGAATCTGGCGGCCATTGGTCTTCCTGGTGTGCTGAAGCCGATGCAGCGTATCTATGGGACTGCCATGCGATGGACGCGGAAGGAGATTGGGGCCATGAAGTTCCAGCTCGGAGAGGGGCTGGGCCATAGTGAGAAGGACACGCCGAACAGGTCTGGCCAGGTATACATAACGGATTGCGATTGCGTTGCCTTACTCCGTGAGTTCCTATAGAAGGGCCAGTTGCCCCCACGTTTGTCATCCTGAGCGACAGCGAAGGATCTGGGCCGCGAGGGGGATTCCTGACGGTGTTGCGGCGATGCGTCTTTCTTGTTCGGTGGCCAGATCCTTCATTTCGCTGCGCTCCATTCAGGATGACAAGCCGGGGATGTGCGACTCAGGGATATGCGTGTCCTCATCCAAATCGGTCTTTGGTGGACCAGAGACCTACGGCATCCAGGTCGCTGACCTCTGCATTTATTGCCTGAACTGGGGTTGGCGATTGGCCGAGCAGAACATGGATGGGCCGACACGGCCGGAGATTGAACCATTCGTATGGTTGCTGGAGAAGGTTGTTTGGCATGGCTCAGGTTGCCGTGATGGCAGGGATTTCTCTACGCACAGTACGGTCTACGTTCCGGACCCCTATGAACCGAGATGAGGGCAAAAAAATAGGAGACAACGCATTCAGGGCCACCGTGGCAGCCCCTCGGCCGAGTCTCCATCTATAGTATCGACCCTGTCCCGCCATGAGTCAAGTATTAATCTCAGGAATCTCGGCCAGTCTGCAAAAAAGCGGGGTTTTCTTGCTATTGGAAGCGGTCTTGGGTGGACCAGAGGCCGAGGCCGGGGTTGGAGATGAAGAAGATTCGCTCGCCGGCGACGGTGTTGAAGCCGTCTTTGAGCTTCTTCGGATCGTATTTGGCCATCATCTCCGCCAAATCAGCGTAGCGGAAGTTGATGCTCTCGATTTGCTCTTGAGTCAAGTGGCCGGGGCAGTAGGTGATGGTGAAGCGGCCTTCGGACGAGCCGTGGATCAGGTGGGCGGCGGCGCTGAGGTTGGCGCGCAGGTCCTCGTTGTCCTCGACGAGTTGCAGGACTCTATCAGTGCCGATGTAGCCATACTTGCGGATCAGCGCGTCGATCTGCTTATCCTCGCCGAACTCGCGCAGGCCCGGCGCCAGGACGATCAACTCGCCGTCGTCGGCCATCGCCATGCGCGTGCGATAGATGCTCTTGTTGCCCAGCCAGGTGCTCTTGAACTCTTCCGGTTCGAGGTACACCACCACCTTCTTGAGCGGCGCATCGAGCATCGTGAAGTTGACTTTCAGTGACAGCTCGCAGGCCCGATTGAAGCATTCGATGTCGTCGCCGATGAACAGCCCCCGAGTGACTTGCCCCGCATCGGTCGCGGCCACCACGGTCTGGACGTAGACAATCGGCATGTCCGTGGCGAAATGGTCCGAGGCGTAATTCAGCACGCGGCGCACCGGTGTGTCGGCCCGGCCCATGAGCCGTTCCATGCCGTAGACGGCGCCGAGGTAGTGACTCTTGTTGATGCCCTCGGTTCCGCCGGTGCCGACGAAGACGTTTTTGTTATAGTTGGCCATACCGACCACTTCGTGCGGGACCACCTGGCCGATGGACAGGATCAGGTCGAAGCCAGCCTCAACGAGCAGCTTGTTCACCTGGGCGGGCCAGGCGAAATCCAGCTTGCCCTCGCTGACGTTCTTGACGAAGTCGGAAGGGACTTCACCCAGCGTGACCAGGCCCTCGCGCCAGTCATGGTTGCGAAAGAGACCGCGCGGGACATCGCCGAACATGCGCTGGATCTCCGGCTCGGTCATCGGGAAGTGCGTTCCCAGCGCGGGCAGGATGTCTGTCAGCGCTGCGTCGTAGTACTGCCATGCGTAGCGGGTCAGCTCGCCCGCGCGCGAATAGAACCGCGTAATGTCCGGCGGCAGGGCCAGTACTCTGCGGCGTTGGCCCAGCTTTTCGAGGGCGGCACACAGACCTTCCTTCAGGTCATCGGCACTCAGATTGTCGTTTTCGCTCCCGCGACTGTAATAAAGCATATTGGATCCTACTTCAACCACGGTGGGTTCTCGGGCAGATACCCGTCGAACTCGGCGATCAGCGTCTTCTCGTATTCGCCTGCGTACGTCCCGCCGATGAACCGATCAAAGGCCTCATCGTGGAAACGCTTCCAGGAGGCCACTTCGTGGCCGGGATTGATGGGATAGAACAGCGCATCATTGGCCCTGGCTGCCTTGAAGTCCCCCGGGGCGTCACCTATCATCAGGACGCGGTTCTTCTCGTACTTGCCCTTGGTCGCGTACGTCAGGTGCTGAGCCTTCGTGCCCATCTCCTGGCCTGCAATCACTTCTACGTACCGGGCGATGTCGTGTTCCTCCCATTCGCGGGCGAGCGCTTCGTACGGCGTGGCCGAGACGACGACGGCATCCGCCACGGGCTGGATTCTCTCCAGACTCCCGCGCACGTGCGGGAAGGGCGGTATACCCTTGACCGTCTCGCCGATGGCCCAGTTGACTCGCTTGCTCCATTCCAGGACCCTCTGGAGTTCCTTCTTGGCCTCGGGGTCCGTGGTCTTCTCGATGGCCGCCGTCAAGCCTGCGTCACTAAGCAGACTGGCCGGATCATCGACCCATTCGAAATAGTGGGGAAACTCCGGCACCTTGAACCCGTACTGCTCGACCATCGGATGGGTGGGCAGCAACTCAGCGACGATCCGCTTGACGGTCTTGTGACGGTTGGCGCCGCGGGTCTTGGAGAACAGGTCGGCAAACTCCTTGCACTCGCGGGCCGCCTGCGCGACCGGCTGGAGCCCGAAGAAGGCGATCATCCACGGGCAGAAACACTCGCGCTGCTTGATGCCCATCGTGTCAAATGCACAGCCGTCCGAGTCGAT
>CAYNQP010000483.1:0-3722 GCA_964399325.1 uncultured Pirellulales bacterium | reverse complement strand
GCAAGAAAAGAACGGTGAACCCAAAAGGGCGAGCAGAAGCGAAGTCCAATGCTTCCGCGTCCTTATCTGTGCTGCGCAGCATGCCGGAATCGCTTCCTGCGGAGGCGGCCGTCCTGGGCTCGATGATCCTGGACCCGCGTTGCATCGGCGACGTGATCCAACAGTTCGACCGCAATGGTTTCTATCACACCGAGCACCAGATCATATTCGATGCGATCGTGGCGCTGTATGAGAGGAACCGGGCCGAAGGGATCGACGGGGTCCTGGTCCGCAACGAGTTGGAGCGGCACGAGCAGTTGGAGGCCATCGGAGGTCTGGAATACCTCCAGAGGGTGATGGACACGGTTCCGTCGGCAGCCAATGTGACCTACTACGCCGACATCGTCAAAGAGAAGATGCTGCTGCGCGAGACCATTGGCGCAGCGACCGATATTCTCAACGATGCCTATGATGAAACGGGCACGGCCATCGAGAAGCTCGACGAGGCCGAGCGCCTGATTTTTGCCATTACGGACAAGCGCATTACCAGTGCGGCCGTGGCCCTGAAGGACTTGGTCACCCGGGCCTACGAGCTTATTGAGAAGCGCGAAGGGAGCCACGTTACCGGCCTGCCGACGGGCTACTACGAGTTGGACGATATGACCTGCGGCCTCCAGAACGGCGAGATGATTATCGTTGCCGGCCGGCCCAGTATGGGCAAGACTTCGCTGGCGCTGAATATCGCCGAGCACATTGGCATTATCGAGAAGCAGCCCCTGGCGATCTTCTCGCTGGAAATGGGCAAACAACAGCTCGCCGAGCGGTTTCTATGCAGTTGCAGCGGCGTAGATGCTCAAGCCGTGCGAAAAGGGATGCTCAGCACGGGCGATTACCAGAAACTCGTGGAGGCCTGCGGGATGGTTTCTGAAGCCCCGATCTTCATTGACGATACCTCGGCGCTGACGCCTCTGGAGATCCGCGCCAAGGCCAGACGCCTCAAGAGCGCCCACGGGCTGCGGTGTGTCCTGGTGGACTACCTTCAATTGATGCACCTCGGTACCGGCAGGGTCGAGTCGCGGCAGCAAGAAATCTCCACGATTTCGCGGTATATGAAGTCACTGGCGCGAGAATTGAACGTCCCTGTCGTCGTACTGAGTCAGTTGAACCGGTCTCCAGAAGGCCGGGAGGGGCATCGGCCGCGCATGAGCGACCTGCGCGAAAGCGGCAGTATCGAACAGGACGCCGACGTGGTCATGCTGCTGCACCGGGAAGACTACTACCATCGAGGCGAGGACGGGTATGAGCCGGACAATACGGCGGAGGTTATCATTGCCAAGCAGCGAAACGGTCCGACGGGGACGGTGAAGCTGATGTTTCGGGAGAAATGTACGCGGTTTGAGAATTTGTCACAGATCGCGCAGGAAGCAGTTCCGTTTTAGCCTGTCGGTGAGATCGGAAAGAGCTCGCTGCCGGCGAGAAAAAAAATGCAAAATGCTATTGTTGTTCTCCTTATATCGGCTGTCTTGATGGGCTCGGGTTCGGCCCGAGCGGCGGAAGATCCCAACATCGCCGCGCCCTCCGGCGGCGCCCCGACCGACGGGGCCCCGTCGCCGGCTACGGTGCCGCCGAGCATCGAAGCCGCGCGAACAGACATCATCAAATCCATTGAGTTTGAGGGAAACGTCAAGTTCAAGGGGCATGTGCTGCGGAAACGGCTTGGTTTCGAGCTGGGTGACGGTCTCGATCCGTTTCTGGCCGAAGGAGGACGGCTCACCATCGCTGAGGTCTATCGCAAGATCGGCTACGCGTATGTGGAGGTTTCGCTGGATCGAGACCGCCTCGGGGGGGGCCATCTGCTCTACCGAATCGACGAGGGCCCCCGGGTCCAGATCGATTCGGTTCGTTTCGTCGGTAACGAAGCGATGGGCTCCGGAACGCTGAGGAAGGTCATCAAGACCACGGAGCGAAAATGGCTGCTATGGCCCTTCTACTATACCGAAGACGCGATCGAGGAGGATCTGGAGCGCCTGCGGGAGTTTTACTACGATCGCGGTTATCTGGACTACAAGATTGAGTATACGATGGAGTTCGCCGCCGATCAGAGTGGCGTCAGCGTGGCTTTCATCATCGACGAGGGGCCCGTCTTTCGGATAGGCGCGGTTGTCTTCACCGGCAGCACACATTTCACCGGCGACCAGTTGCGCGCCCAGATGGAGTTGAGCGAGGGGCAGGTTTACTTGAAACCCACCGCCGACCGTGACGCCACGGAATTGATGCGCGTTTACCGGGAACAGGGTTTCGTCGACGCCGAAATCCGGGAGCGCCCGAAGTTTACCGCGCAAACCGGTGGGAATCTGGTGACCGTCGAATTCGACGTTCTTGAGGGTAAGCAGTATCGGATCGGTCGGATCGATGTCACGGGCAACGAGGAGACCCGCGACAAGGTCGTGCGCCGGGTCCTGGACGAGTATGGGTTTACGCCGGGGCAGTGGTACAACGGCCGCATCGCGCCGAAAGAAGGCGGTGGAATACTCGAGAAGTATGTCCAGAGGCCGGCAGCGGCCGAGGAGGTGCTGATTCGACCGGTGAGTTCGGCTGGCCCCGACTCCGACTACAAGGATGTCCGCGTGGATATCAAGGAAGGCCGCACGGGCATGATCATGCCGAGTATTGGCGTCAGCAGCGACAGCGGCTTCATGGGGCGATTGATGTACCGGCAGCAGAATTTCGACATCAGCGATTGGCCGGACGATCCCACCGGGCTTCTGACTCCCTGGAAGTACTTCAAGGGCGCCGGGCAGAGTCTCAGCGTGACGCTCGAACCTGGAACCGAGTACAGCCAGTACTACGTTCAGTTTACAGATCCCTACTGGCGCGATCGGCCGATCACGTTCGATCTATTGGGCCGAAGCTGGGACAGGTACCGGGAAAGCTACGACGAAGGCCGGCTCAAGGGCTTTGTCGGCTTCGAGCAGCGATTGAAGGGCCGTTGGCGGCGGAGCATCGGGTTTCGAGCCGAAGGGGTAAGAGTCGGCGATTTGGATTTCGACGCGCCGCAAGAAATCAGGGATGTCACGGGTGACAACCAGCTTTTTGGCGTGCGCATCGGCCTCGGTGAAACGGCGGTGGACGACCGTTACACACCGGGCCGAGGACATGTCGTCAGTGCCAACTACGAACAGGTAACCGGAGACTTCACGTTCGGGATACTCGAAGGCAGCTACGCGCGGTACTTCACCCTGCGTGAGGACGTGCTGGGCCGAAAGACGATCCTGGCCGCTAAGGTCATCGGGGGCGTAACGGTGGGTGATGCACCGCCTTTTGAGAAATTCTACGCCGGCGGCACAGGCCAGTATGGAGTGCGTGGCTTCGAATATCGCGGCATCAGCACGCGGGGCCTGCAAGTGGGCCCCAGTGTCGTCGATCCGATCCGCAAAGACCCTATAGGCAGCGATTGGGTCTTCCTGGCCAGCGCCGAAGTGACCGTCCCGATGATCAGCGAGAACTTTGCGGGCGTGTTCTTTATCGACAGCGGTACGATCGACAGCGGCAGTTATCGACTGTCTGTTGGAGGCGGTATCCAGATTATGGTGCCCCAACTCTTCGGGAACGTGCCGATGCGGTTCGAGATCGGTGTACCCCTGCTCAAGGACGATCAGGACGAGCGGCAAATCTTCAGCTTCTCGGCGGCCGGCATGTTCTAAGAAGCACGGGGCCTTCATTCAGAGCAGAGGTGTGAGTGG
>CAYNQP010000482.1:0-3726 GCA_964399325.1 uncultured Pirellulales bacterium | reverse complement strand
GGCCGGAGGCCGGGGTGTCAAGGTTGAAGTTTCAAGTGTCAAGCAAAGCAAACCGGCGTTGGATTTCCCAACTTCACACTTCAAACTTCACACTTCGCGAAGCGACTGTATCAAACAAAGCCAATTTCCAGGAAGAATGGGGAATATGGGACACATAGAGAGAATCGCATGCCGTCTAACCCTGCTCTGCTACCCCGCAGAAGCTGGACTTGTCCCCCCGGGTGGGGTATGCTACGACGGTTCGCAGCAAGGGCTTAGCAATCAGGATCGGGCCAATGACGAAGATCCAGAAGACACGGGACTGGCAAAGCTTGCCGGATGAAGAGCTGCTAGGCGTGCGGATTCGCGACTTGCGGCTCCAGATCGCCGGCTCGTGGCTCGAACCCTTGGTCGAGCGGCTCTGCGACGAGCTGGGCGCCAAGGGCATTTCCTTCCATCCGCCCTGCTATCTGGCGGACGAGTGGCTCACGCCCGACAAGATCCCGACCATCGGTATTCCCTTCTGCCTAGCGGACCGGCGGCTCCAGGAACTCGAGCAGAAGATGATGTACGAGGTGGAGGGGGGCACGGAGGAGTCGTGCATGAGGCTGCTCCGGCACGAGTGTGGCCACGCGCTCAACTACGCCTACCGACTGTATCGCCGGACGCGCTGGCGCGAACTCTTCGGCCATTTCTCCGCCACGTATGGGAACTCGTACTCCTATCAGCCCTATTCCCGGCGGTTCGTGATCAATCTCAAGGACAACTACGCCCAATCGCACCCGGACGAGGACTTCGCCGAGACGTTCGCCGTCTGGCTGACGCCGGACAGTCGATGGGAACAGAAGTACCAGGATTGGCCCGTCATTAAGAAGCTACGCTACACCGACGGGGCCATGAAGGACATCGGCGAGAAGCCCCCCCTCGTAACCTGTAACGAGCAGCCTCCCTATTCCGCCGCCCGCATGACCTCGACGCTGGCCGCCCACTACGAGCGCAAACGCCGCATCCTCGGGCCTGAGTTCCAGGGATTCTACGACGACGGTCTTGAGGAGCTGTTCACAACACAACCGACCGGCAACTCCGCCATCAAGGCGTCTCGCCTGCTTCGCTCCTGTCGCAATCAACTGGTGAACAACGTCACCAGGTGGACCGGTCACCGCAAGTTCGACATCGATCAGCTTGTCTACCGCCTCGCCGCACGCTGCGACACGCTTGAGTTATACGCCAAGGCCGCGGATGAGGCTTGCGTGATCGGCCTGACGGCCATGCTAACCGCGATTGCCAGCAATACACTGACCATCAACAGAAAACGCAGGTGATTATGAGCCGACGATTGAGCATTACTGTCCTGGTTGACCCGGTGACGATCCCGCCCGATGACCCGCAGTTCAGGAACTCGCCGGACACGCCGATTACCGAATACCATGTCTGCGAAGCACTGCGTCTCCTGGGCCATTACGTCACCGTCCTGGGAGCCGAGCACAACATCGCGGCGGTCGCCAAAACGCTGACGGAACAGGACCCGAGTCTGGTTTTCAATCTGACCGAACAATTCTGCGGCGACCGCCGGCTCGACAAGAACATTGCCGCCCTGCTGGAACTGCTGGACCTGCCCTTCACCGGGGCCGGGGCCATGGGCCTGCTGCTGGCCCGCGACAAGCGACTGTGCAAGGACATTCTCAGGTTGCACAAGATCCGCGTTCCCATGTTCATCTCGCTGCCCCACCATCACGCGATCCGTGTGCCAAAGAACCTGCCTTACCCTATGGTGGTCAAGCCCGCCTTTGAGGACAGTTCCGAAGGCATCTCCAATGCCTCCCTGGTCTACGATGCGGACGCTCTCCGGGGCCGTGCCGCCTTCATCCACGAGCGCTGGAACCAACCCGCGATCGCGGAGGAGTACATTGGGGGCCGCGAATTGTACGTGACCGTCCTGGGCAACCGGCGCCTGACGGTCCTGCCGCCCCGCGAGTGTTTCTTCAACACCGAGGACAGCGAAGGCCCGGTCATGCTCACCTATCGCTGCAAGTGGGACCATGAGTATCGTCAGAAATGGAAGATCGAATTCGGCTTCGCCGAGCTGGAGCCGACCGTCCTCAAGCAGATCGAACGTGTCTGCAAACGGGCTTACCGCGCCCTGCAACTGCAGGACTACGGCCGCATCGATCTGCGTCTGACGCCGGAGAACAGGCTCGTGATTCTCGAAGCTAACCCGAACCCCGATATCGCCTACGGTGAGGAGGTGGCCGAAGCGGCTGACAAGGCCGGGATCGACTATGAATCCCTCATCGACAGAATCGTCCGTCTGGCACTGAAACGATACGACTGAGAATCTCGAATAGACCCTCTGAACCTCTGCCCACACGCGCCTTCCTGCTCGGGGGGGCCCGCGACCAGCCGAACTCAGCGTAGCCCAGACAGTTTTCCCCCCTGGCGTTCCGGAGGCACAACGGCACCTGAAGAGTCCGATCCGGATAGGAGAAAAAATGCCATTTTTTTTTGAACAAAGGGTATTGCTTTCCGCAGGCACCAACGTACTATGTCTGCGCCGTGGAAGGTGGGTCCCTGATGGACCCGTTTCGTCACATGGATGGATGCTGAGAACCTACTTAATTTGAAGGTGTTGAAAGATGTGCGATTCTCGTGGATGTGTTCCCTCTGATGCGTGCGCTGCCCCTGTCGAGGATGCGATCTGCTTCATCTGTGGCGAGAAACCGGATGACTGCGCCTGCGAACCTCTCGACGAAGAACTGAACTACGAAGAGGAAGAAGAGTTGGAGGAAGAGGAGGAGGAAGAGGAAAACGAAGACGACGATGATGACGAAGACGATGAAGAGTGGTAGTCGTCTCCGGGCGTAGCTCTGCCCTTACCATCTTCCGCTGCGCTCAATTGCTCAGGCCAACTGGTTCGCCGCACTGCTTCTCACCGCCAGAAGACGCCGACGCGGCGAGGGTTACTCTGTCTGTTCATTAGCGATCATGTCGGCGACAAAGCCCTCTCTCGGGGCAGAAACAACCCATGCGACTCTCTGGCATGTCGCACGACGGCAGCTTGAGGGCAGTGAGTATTTCCCTGCTTCACCGTGGATCGGATCCAACCGCAGAGCTTGTCCCCACTGTGCAAGTGTCTACACTTCACTCGTGCTGGTCTCTAACCGCTCAGCCCACTGCCTTGTCGGCCAAGCGACCCGCAGCCACGCAACGGCGGTCTTCTGCTGAACCGGGATCTCCAGCACGTATTTTTGTGCATAGACCTCCCACTTACCCACTACCATACAGGCTACCAGCCTTCGCCGGTAGCAGGTTCCACGCTCGGCCTCTCCTCTCCGGAGTGCCGCCCCGTATGGTGTCCCGGTTGCCCTTTGATCGTTTCAACGGCCCGGCAGCTACCACCTACGGTTCATACCCAAAGCCCCGGTCTGCTAAACGGGGTCTTCAGTCAAAAGACCAATTGTCGCCAACTCAGCAGGGGGTGACGTTCGTCGCCTCGAGCCCTTTCTTGCCCTGGGCAGGCTCGTACTCGACGGGCTGACCGTCTTGGAGCGTTTTGAAGCCCGAGCCAGAGATGTTGGAGTGATGGACGAAGAGATCTTCGCCTCCGTCATCCGGGATGATGAAGCCAAAACCCTTCTTTTCACTGAACCACTTGACCGTACCCTTTGCCACTTCGTCTTCTCCTTAGACCCCGCAGGGCCTACACAACAAATTCCCTCGTCCGATCACCAAGGATATGCTCCGAGGGAA
>CAYNQP010000481.1:0-3727 GCA_964399325.1 uncultured Pirellulales bacterium | reverse complement strand
TATTCCGGCTTGCACATGCTCACCAGCTTGACGCGCGGCTGGACGGAGTTGTTCGGATCAACCGCCGCACCGCACACGTCCGTCACGGAAGAGACGACCCACCCGGTATCGTGGATCGACCGCTGCAGCGCCGCCACGGTCTCATCGAAACCGACCCGGCTCTCGTACGTCAGAATCATGCGGGCCGGCAGCACAAGGTAGAAGACCAAGCCCGCGCAGAGCACGGCCCCCAAGACGGCCCCGACGATGCCGCTGAGCCACAGCATGTGCCGGCCATAGCGCACCTTGGCCTGCTGTTCGTTTTCGCCTGTCTCATTCTGGCTTGTTTCGTTCTCACCTGTCTCGTTTTCGCTCATCGTTGGTCTCGCTTTCGCGGCCCGCAATGGTTGTAGACGCAACCCAGCACCCGGACCACGTTCGTGTTCTCGATATGATAGAACATTTTCGCGCCCTCGCGGCGGCTGGTCAAGATGCCTTTATCCTTCATGATGTTGAGCTGCTGGCTGGTGATCGCCTGCTTCTCACCGAGGGCCTCGACGATCTCGCCGACGCACATCTCCCCGCCCTCCAGCGCCTCGACGATCTGCAGCCGGATCGGATGGGCGATGGCCTTCAAAACATCCGCCGCATGTATCGCCAATTCCTTATCCATGGCGTGCTCTTCTTATATCGCACTTTCACTATATAGGGATGATACTATATTAAGCCCCGCCGGTTCGGTAAAAATGAAAATTTCTTTCGCCCACACAACCCCCGCATCTCGTAGGGGCAGGCCCCCGTGCCTGCCCACAGCGCGCACCTGGCCGTTCAGGGCAACCACAGGGGATTGCCCCTACGAGGGACCCACGACCCAGACGGTCCGGTAAGAAGCATGGAAATTCACCTGCAACCGCAATTATTCAAGCGGCGCGGATGGCTATGCCGTATTACTGACAGAGTGATTCTTGCCGAAGTGGTTGATTCTTCAGTCACTTAGGGCTATGGTACTAACGGTTTTGGCAGAGGATGGTTCATGGCGGCGAACTCTAAGATCGAATGGACGCAGTGCACCTGGAACCCGGTAACCGGCTGCACGAAGATCAGCCCGGGCTGTCTGAACTGCTACGCCGAACGCATGGCCCGGCGCCTCCAGGCGATGGGCCAGCCGAACTATCGCAACGGGTTTGAGGTTACGCTCCACCCGCACATGCTGGAGTTGCCCCTGCGCTGGAAACAGCCCCGAACCGTCTTCGTCAATTCGATGAGCGACCTGTTCCACGCCGACGTGCCGCTCGATTTCATTCGGCAGGTCTTTGATGTGATGGGCCGGACACCTCAACACCACTTCCAGATCCTTACGAAACGCTCCGAGAGGCTCGCGGAACTGAGCGGGGAATTGCCTTGGCCGCCGCACGTCTGGATGGGCGTGACCGTCGAGAGCGCCGAATACACCGGACGCATCGATCACTTGCGCCGAACCCGCGCCGCGATCAAGTTCATCTCCTTCGAACCGCTGCTGGGCGCGATTGCCAACGCCAGTCTTGAGGGCATCGACTGGGTCATCGCCGGCGGCGAGTCCGGCCCCGGCGCCCGCCCCATGGCGTACGACTGGGCCACGAACATGCGAGACCAATGCCTAGCCGCACAAATCCCCTTCTTCTTCAAACAATGGGGCGGCGTCAACAAGAAAGCAAATGGCCGGACCCTGGACAGTAGACTGTGGGAGGAGAGACCCTATGAGACCATTCGGAGGGAGTTGATTTGTGAGGAAGCAGTTAGCAGCACCTGAAGATGACGGCCTGTACATCTCGACTGTGGGTCAGTGGTCAAGTGACAAGCACTACTACCTTATGCGGTATATTGATGCTTTCACGAACTCCATGAAACGTAAATGGGCCGGACTTCACTACATCGACCTGTTCGCGGACAGTGGGATTGAAAGACTCAAGGACTCCGGAACCCTTGAATGGGGCTCGCCCTTGATCGCAGCGCAGGCAGCCCACCCATTCACCGGGCTTCACCTGTGCGAAAAGGGCGCTTCGAAGCACAAAGCGCTTGCCAAGCGAGTAGCTCGCATGGCGCCCGGCTCGCGGGTTCTTCACGGAGATGCAAACGAGAAGATACACGAAATCATTGACGAGATACTACCACGTACGCTGTCCCTGGCATTCCTCGATCCCTACGGCCTTCACCTTGAGTTTGAAACAATCCGACGCCTTTCAGATGTTCGGGCAGACCTGATCATCTTCTTCCCGGATCATCTTGACGTGCTGAGGAATTGGGAGACGTATTACCTGGAGAATCCCGATTCGAACCTGGATCGTTGTCTGGGCACCGGGGCTGACTGGCGATCTATTCTGGACAAGACTCCTCCGACGCGTTTGGCTGAAGCTCTCCGCGAGCTGTATGTGGGCCAGATAAGGTCTCTCGGCTACACGGAGTTCGAATACAGACGTATCCAGGCGAAGGGGCATCCCCTATATGTCCTGATACTCTGTTCGCGTAGTGAACTTGCGGCCAAGCTCTGGCGACGAGTCTCCGGCAAGGAGCCAAACGGACAGCGCATGCTTCAATTCCCGGATTGAGATTGAGTGGAGAACCGCAGTCGCGTCTTCAATTGGCGAATGTCCCCAACAATAGCGTCGTAGGTGAGGTGGTAGATCGGTGGATTTTGAGAACAACTTAGCAGTTCTTGAGACCTGGGTGACACGCATAGGCGCGACGCTAGACGCGCCTGTTTTCGAGGAAGGGACCTTCATCTATCCACAAGTGACGGCGGTGCATGTGGCATTCCTGAAAGCTGTACGCGCGGTGCAGAGCCTGCATTCGCTGCACATCCTCTCTTCGCAAGGACTCCTCATCGATTGCGGTACCATTCTTCGCTGTCTGTTTGACTGCCATAACGAGATCTACTTTCTTCTCGAGGCCTATCCCTCCGTCAGCAAGGATGTACGGAGGTTCGTTCAACATTTTGCATCAACTTCGCTGGTGGGAGGTGCGATTGACTATGGATAATCGACTATGGACGGTTGGACTGGATGGCCGGGGCGCGGTCCTTGCCTCCGGTTGCTGCCTGGCTCCTCGCTCTCTCCGGCTCCGGCGTCGCATCGCCTGCGTTCCTTTCTCCCGGAAGAACCTTGTTCTCGCTGCTCCATGCCTGTCGCGGACGCGTCCACACAACGTTCCACCGCCGCGACCTTTCTATCATAGTCATGCTTGGAGGTCTGGTGTGACGAATCTTTTCGGGAATCCGGGGAGAGAGACGCAAGATATTGCGTCTCTACGAGGGCAGGCGGGGTGGCCCCGGCTTTTCGTTTCACCGCCCCGGCGCGGCGAGATAGAATCGGGCCGGACGTTTTTCTGTAAACGCTAGAGGCTCGCGGCGGCTCTATAGGGGTAGAGATCTCGACGGCGGCCGCCGGGCCTAGGTCAGAAACGTTTCTTCTGCAGGACAGTGAATCAGTGTCCGACAAGAACTTTGAAAATCTGGTCAATGCTCACAGCCGACAGGTGCTCAATACCGCCCTGCGCGTGCTGGGCGATGCCAACCTCGCCAATGACGTGCATCAGGAGGTCTTCCTGGCCGTCTGGCGGCGCTGGAGCAGCTACAACGGCAGTACGAACTGGCCCGCCTATCTGTACCGCGCCACCATTCGCAAAGCCTTGGCAGCGGCAAGAACGCGCCCACGAGGCGAGGACCACGACGGTGATCCTTCACCCGAGCGGGCCGATACGAGCGTACCGCCCG
>CAYNQP010000480.1:0-3727 GCA_964399325.1 uncultured Pirellulales bacterium | reverse complement strand
GATGCTCCACATCGGCGACTGGATCGAGATGCCCAAGTACGGTGCCGACGGGGACGTGATTGACCTGACGCTGACGACGGTGAAGGTGCAGAACTGGGACAAGACGATCACGACGATTCCGACCTACGCGCTGATCAGCGACTATTTCAAGAACTGGCGGGGCATGTCCGAGTCCGGCGGCCGGCGCATCAAGCGGTCGGTCAACGTCGACGTGACCAGCGTCCGGTTCTGCACCGCCGAGATGCTGGAGAAGTTCAAGAAGATCAAGTACATCGAAGAGTACGTCGAGAAGAAGCTCGCCGAGGTCGGCGCGCACAACCGCGAGGCGGGTGTCGATGAATCCGACCTGATCAACGGGCGTCACCTGACCAATCTCGGCACGTTTCGCGCCTACATCGTCGCCTATCTACGTCACCATCGGCAGGTCCATCAGGGCATGACCTTTCTCGTTCGCCACCTCCAACCGACCGAGACCGGCTTGCCCATCGAGATCTACATCTTCAGCAGCGACCAGGTCTGGGCCCACTACGAAGCGATCCAGGCCGACATCTTCGACCACATCCTGGCCGTCGTCCCCGAATTCGAGCTGCGTCTCTTCCAAAACCCCACCGGTGCCGACTTCCGCGCCCTGGCCGCCGGCGCCTCCTGACTGCCGCGAAGAATCCATTGAAATTCGATGTTGATCTCGCATCAGGAATAGGCGAGGGCCTGGGCGAGGGCCTTGTAAGCGTTCAGTTGGATGAGGGTCAATTGGTGGTGCAGGCGCAGGGCGATGAGGCGGTCGGTGCAGATGGCTTCGTCTGCGACGGCTTGTTTGATTTCGTGGTCGATTTGGGGGCGGTTGGTTTCGCACGCGGGGGACTGGAACAACTTCTTGAGGCCGGCCTTGTCGATGTGGAAGGCGATTTGGACAGCGCGAAGGGCGGGACTGTCGTCCAGTATCTTCTTGTGATAAGTCGTGAGGTAATCGACGAAGGCGGCTTGTTCGCGTTTCACTTTGTCGGCATACGCTCGCGCCTTGGCGAGGTCACTGTCACGGTAGCCGAGGGCTTCGAGATCGCCCGTGAGGCTGTTGGTGACATGCTCTCCATCGTCTTCGCTGATGTAGTCGAGAGTGCCTTCGGCATACTCGGGGTCGTAGCGGGCGCGCAGCTCGGCGGCGAACTCGAAGCTGGGCGAAAACGCGCGGTCCAGGACGGCGCAGGCGCGTTCGTAATCGCTGCCCAGTGCGGCGGTGACGATACAGTGCCGCCATTTGAGCACGTCGTCGCGGGCGCCGTCGAAGCGTTCGAGCCAGGGGGCGTTTTCCTCGCCCGGCCAGAGCAGGACTTGGGAGTTGAAGACATCCGTGTTGTACGCATCGTTGAGGGCCTGCACGGCCCGGCCGGCGCCCAGCGCGACCTTCCGGGTGATCAGAAGGAACCAGAGCTTCGAGGAGACCTGCCGGGGGACCTGGCGCAGGCCGTCGAGCTTGCCGAACCCGATCTCGCGCTTGATCTGCATCAAGGCGATGTTGCCGGCGTATTGCTCGGCGAGCTTCGTGTCACTCGGGTCGAAATAGGCGCCGTCGCAGAAGTCCTCGTACAGGTTCAGGCGGAAGCCGATGTCGTAGGCCTCGCTCGACTGGGGCAGGGAATGCCGCAGTGCGTAGAGGGCCGAGACGAGGAACCCTTCGCGCGATTTCTCCAGGTTGTTGCTCAACGGCCTTTCGCTCAGCACCGCGGCGACCACATCGTCGCGATCCTTCTCTGACTTGACGCCGAGCTGTTCCCGGATGCCGGCGTCCCAGTCGTCAATCGCCTGGCCCACGTGCTCCCGGACGGCGCGGATCTGCGAGCGCTCGGCCTGCCGCTCCTCGGCGCTGGTGCGGATCGCCGACTCGTACCAGAAGACCTTGTCCCAGAGGAGATTGAGATGGTCGAGGGCCTGGCCTTTGCGGTAGTCCTCCATGAGGTTCAGGTCGTTGGCCTCGGCGACCGTGGTCAGGCGGCCGGAGAGGATGCGGGGAACGTAACGCAGCGCGGCGCCGATGCCCAGCAATCCGCCCCCGACCACGACCGGCGCTGTCAGGGCCTGCCAGCGCGTGAAGCCGGGCAGGCCGAGGACGCTGGCCAGCCGGCCCGAGAGGGCGACGCCCGCCGTCCAGACCGTCGCCTTGGGGCTGGTCTTCATTAGCACCGCCCCGGCCCGCGAGAGCAGATCGTGAGCCCGAGCCAGGCGCAGGAAATCTTTGCACACGTGGGCCCGCGCCTGCTTTGCCTTCTTAATTGCCGATACCCTCATACGATCTCCGGCCCAGACACAACGCCTTACCTGAATGTCGAGCCAGGATCATACCACGCCGGGCGAGTCCGGGCCAGTCCATGTCTCTGGCCGGACCGGCGCCTGCGCTTGAATTGCTCTCCCTTGCTCGGTATAATCAAGTTCATAAGATTTCCGAGGAGCCAGGAATGATGAAATTCCATCAGATCGCAGCGACAATCCTAATGCTATTGATTGTCTCGGCAGCCCCCACCCAGGCCAACCTGGTGATTACCGAAATCATGAGCCGCAGCAATCACAACGCGCCAACCGATTGTGACTGGTGGGAACTGACGAATACCGGCCCTGTCCCGGTCGGCCTGCTGGGCTACTCCTGGGACGACAACCACCAACGCATTGCCGTGAACGTATTCCCCGATATCACCATTGATGCGAACGAGTCAATCATCATACGCGATACGGTGGCGGGTCTTGAGGATTTGTGGCGGCGAGAATGGGACCTGGAACCGGAAATAGAGGTCTACGCGTCGAGTACGTTTTCGCGACTTGGCGGTGACGATGGTGTTTTCCTTTACGATGAAACCGGAGGACTGATTGCTTCCACAACCTATGGCAGCAGTACGGCGGGACTGTCTAATGCCTGGGATACCAGCGGCACGTCCCTGGGATCGAGTATCAACGGTGAATACGGCGCCTGGCAATCCAACAACCTCCGTCCGGACACCGCCTCGCCGGGCTACGCCCACGCCGCCCCGGACGCCGCCCATCCGCGGGCCGTCCTGCTCTACTGGACCGACAAGGACACTGCCAAGATCCAGCGCATCAATATGGCAACCGAGCGCATCGAGACCCTACTCACCTCGGCTGACGGATTGAGAGAACCACGCGGTCTCGCCCTGGATCTGGCCAACGAGAAGATGTTCTGGACCGACGGCACTGCCGGCACGATCCATCAGACCCATCTGGATGGCACCGATGACCTGATACTTGTCAGTGGCCAGGTCTTCCCCAGCGATCTGGCACTGGACGCGGTCCGCGCCAAAATGTATTGGTCCGAAACCGGCACGTCCACGATCCATCGCGCCAACGTGGACGGTTCCGATATTGAAACCATTGTCTCCGGCATGGGGCAGTGCTACTATCTTGAACTGGACCTCGTGAATCATAAAATCTACTGGAGCCAACTGGGCCCACAGTATTCCGGGACGCTTATCTTCCGTGCTAACCTGGATGGTTCAGATGCAGAGCACGTGATCACCGGCACCGGCCACACGCGTGACATCGTCCTGGACCTCGCTGCCGGAAAGATGTATTGGGGCGATCGCAGTGGCGGCAATCCCGGGATCTTCCGCGCCGACCTGGACGGTACGCAGATCGAACAGTTTTACACCGGCGCTCAGGGATTGATTCGCCCGCATGGTCTGCTTCTCGATATCCCCGGCGGTCTCATCTACTGGTCCGACAC
>CAYNQP010000479.1:0-3741 GCA_964399325.1 uncultured Pirellulales bacterium | reverse complement strand
CGGACATGATGGACGGGCGCATCCAGGCCATCCGTGCGGCGCTGGAGTGCAACGGCTTCGACGATATCGCGATCATGTCGTACGCCGCCAAGTTCGCCTCTGCCTTTTACGGCCCGTTCCGCGACGCCGCCGAATCCGCCCCGGCCTTCGGCGACCGCAAGGGTTATCAGATGGACCCCGCCAACGCCCGCGAGGCGATGCGCGAGATCGAGCTGGACATCGAAGAGGGCGCCGATATCGTGATGGTCAAGCCCGCCTTGAGCTATCTCGACATCATCCACGGGGCGCGCGAGCGATTTGACTGTCCCATCGCCGCCTACAATGTCAGCGGCGAGTACATGATGCTCAACGCCGCCGCCGGAAGGGGCCTGCTCGATGGCGAGGCCGCCATGATGGAGGTCCTGACCAGCATCAAACGCGCCGGCGCCGACATCATCCTGACCTACTCCGCCAAAGCCGCCGCCCCACTGCTCCGACAGATGGAAACCTCATAGCATTCTGCTGGAAGGATTATTCAGACATGAAACAAGCGACCTCCCCAAAAGGCGCCGTTCCTTACGAAGGCGGTGTGCGATTTAACGTGTGGGCCCCGCACGCCACGGAGGTGTTTGTCGTTGGCACGTTCAACGAGTGGCAGAAGACCGCCAGCCCCCTGGCCAAGCAGCCGGGCGAATGGTGGTCCGGCGATGTCGCAGGCGCCAAGGTCGGAGACGAGTACCGCTTTCGCATCGTCTCAGGTCAGAGCGAAGCGCTCAAGATCGATCCCTACGCACGCAACGTCACGAGTTCCGCGGGCAACGGAATCATCATGGGGTTCGCTCCCCGGGAGGTTCGGCCATTCACGCCGCCGGCGCTGAACGAAATGGTCATTTACGAATTGCACATCGGCACCTTCGGAAAACAGACGGAGGCCGGACCGGGCAACCTCGACGGCGCCATTGAGCGGCTGCATTACCTCAAGGATCTCGGCGTCAATGCCATCGAAGTCATGCCGTTGAGCGAATTCCCGGGCGGCTACTCCTGGGGCTACAACCCATCGCAGATTTTCGCGGTCGAAAGCGATTATGGCACGCCCGCGTCTTTTCGCGACTTCGTCGGCAAGGCCCACGAATTGGGCATAGCCGTGATCGTCGACGTGGTCTACAACCACTTGGGCCCGACCGACTTGAATCTGTGGCGTTTCGACGGCTGGAGCGAGAACGACCAAGGCGGCATCTACTTCTACAACGACGAGCGCGCGGAGACCCCCTGGGGCCAGACGCGCCCCGACTACGGCCGGGGAGAAGTCCGCGCGTACATCCGCGACAATGCCCTCATGTGGATTCAGGACTATGGCGTCGATGGGCTGCGTTTCGATGCCACGAGCTACGTCCGCAACGTTCACGGCCGCCGGGGTTCCGAAGGCGATCTTCCGGACGGGTGGTCGCTGATGCAATGGATCAATCAGGAGGTTCACAAGGCTCGACCTGCCACGCTGACCGTTGCAGAGGACATGCAGGATGACCCCGCACTCATCGCAGACCCCAAGGACAGCGGCGCCGGATTCAACACGCAGTGGGACGGCCGGTTCGTCCACGAGGTTCGACAAACTCTCCGCGCCGTTGATGATGCAGCGCGGAACCTTCAGACCGTGCGCGACGTGCTCGTACACCGCTTCGGCCAGGACGCGTTCGCCCGCGTGATCTACACGGAATCCCACGACGAGGTTGCCAACGGCAAGTCCCGTGTCCCGGAGGAGCTGGCTCCCGACAACGCCGCGACCTGGGTCGCCAAGAAGCGATCCACGCTGGGGGCCGCCCTGGTGTTTACCGCGCCGGGCATTCCGATGATCTTCCAAGGCCAGGAATTCCTCGAAGACGACTGGTTTCGCGATGACGATCCCATCGACTGGTCGAAGAAGGATCGTTTTGCCGGCATCCTACGTCTATACAAAGACCTGATTCGCCTGCGCCTCAGCCGCGAGGGACACACCCAGGGACTCTGCGCCCAGAATGTCGATGTCTATCATGTCAACCAGGACCAGAAGGTTCTCGTATATCACCGCTGGGACAAGGCGGGCCCGGGCGACAGCGTGATCATCGCGGCCAACCTCTCCGCCGAGCCTCGGCGGGATTACCGGATCGGCTTGCCTGCCGAAGGTACGTGGCTGGTCCGGTTCAACAGCGACCGCAAGACATACGACGCGGAATTCAGCGACATGGGCGAAACGCCTGTGACTGCGGACAAGCAGGAATACGACGGCCAGCCGGCGTCGGGGACTATCGAACTCGCGCCTTACAGCGTCATTCTTCTCTCGCAGTGACATCCCCGCCGCTCTGCGTCCCTCGTCCAGCGGGTGCGCGGCTCGTTTCAGCGTAAGGTAGAGATGCCCCACTGTCCGCGCCAGCGTATCGAGCGTCGCGTCCGCTACCTTTCCGACCTGATGCGCACCACCCGAAAGTTGTCCATGGTCAGGTGGTTCTGGACGGTGCGCAGGCCGAAGTGGCCCCGGCGGTACGGCTCGGGGTCTTCGTAGCGAAACAGGCGTTCGCCGTCGCGGTAGTACTCGACCACGCCGCTACATACAACAAGCTGGATGTGATACGTGTGGTTGGGGATGATCAGATGCGCCGGGTCGGTGTATTCGCCGAGCATCTCGCGTTCGCCCGCATGGTACCGTCTGAACCGCGTCGTGGTGTTCGTGTTGCCGCCGTAGCCCACATAGTAGAGGTTCAGGCCGTCGTAGTTCTTGAAGACGCCCTCCCGCTCGGCGCCGGCAGCGAACAGATTGTCTGGATGGGCCGGGTCGGTCGCCATCCAGAAGCAGTTCAGGTCACTGACGCGGTCGTTCGCGCCGCCGATGCGCAAGACGGTGACGTCGTACTCGATGAGCACGTCGCCTGAAAGCTCGGGCTTGAACCAGACCGTCGAACCGACGGGCGTATCCAGTTCCATCTCGCCCTGCGTCAGTTGGGGCCGGCCGCCCTCGGCAGACCAGTTCGACAGACCACCGGAGAAGTTGTCCCGGAACAGCACGTCGCCCAGCGAGTACGGCACAGTCCCCCTGCACGTCCGACACGGTGTCCCCGCGCAACCCCCTGCCGCCGCCGCGACAGCCATGAGAAGTACGCACAATACCTTCTGCATACCCAACTCTCCTCTTGACCACACGCTTTCGTCTGGGTCTTACGCCACGGCCTGCGGATGGTCGGTGCGGACCATGTCCAGCTCCGCGGCCAAGGCATTGGACCGCGTCTGCTCGACGTTCTTGCACCCGGGAATCACACACGTCACAGCCGGATGCTGCAGCGCCCAAGCCAAGGCCCATTGCGCCATCAGGACGCCGGGCGGGACCTCTTCCGCCTTGATGCGTTCGACTTCGTCGATCATCTCCAGCCTCTCCGCCTCGCTCATCCAGACGCCGCGGACGTCGTTCTTATCGAAGTGCGTATCCCTGGAGAACTTGCCGCTCAGGAAGCCGCTGGCCAGCGGAACCCGCGCCAACACGCCCAAGTCCTGCTCGATGGCAGCCTTGAACGTGTAGCTCTCGTGCTTGCGGTGCAGGCGATTGTAGACGATTTGGAGGGCGGCCGCCCCCACGCCGGAAGCATCATCGATCTGATGGACGCCGTCATAGCTCTTGGAGATGGAGAGGCCCAGGTGGCGGATCTTCCCGGCCCGCTGCTGGTCGCGGAGCATCTGCCACAGGCCTTCCGTATCGAACATCGCATCGGTGCCGCTGTGGAACTGGTACAGGTCGAT
>CAYNQP010000478.1:0-3748 GCA_964399325.1 uncultured Pirellulales bacterium | reverse complement strand
CCCGCGACCGAGAGGAACGTCTCGCGCGAGGGCCAGATCCTTCGGCTTCACCTCAAAATGACAAAGGGGCTGCCGCGCAAGGACTTTTCCTAATCCGTATGAGTCACTGCCGAGAGGGGCGAGCGTTGTTCTCCCGTACTGCTGGTCTCGACTTGTCCGGCCGCACGCGTGAGCGCATGAAAAAGCCCCGTGTCCAACACGGGGCCCTTGATTCGAATCTGCCTGTCAGATTGTTCAGCAGGGAACGACGCTCTGCGCCTCCATGCCCTTGCGACCCTGGGCCGGCGTGTACTCCACGGCCTGACCTTCGCGAAGTGTCTTGAACCCTCCGCCGTCGATGTTCGAGTGATGGACGAACAGATCCTCACTGCCATCCTCGGGAACGATGAATCCAAAACCCTTCTGCTCATTGAACCACTTTACTGTACCTTTTGCCACGATGTTCTCCTTGGGCCCAACCAGACCCGCAACGTATTTGCCTTCTAATTATGTACAAGGCGTAGACTTCAAAGGCGGAAAGTATACTCCTTTACTGGGCCGCTATCCTACCGGCCCCGCCCCCCAACTGTCAACAAAATAAATCGGAAAATGACAAAAAGGACTAAAGTCCCCGCTCCCGCCCGGACCTGACTTGCGTCCTGCCGATCATGACTGTCGCGTCGCCTTGATCCACCGATCAAGCCGCTTCGTTTTTCCGGTCAAGGGGTGGGAGCGGTGTCGGATTCGAGGCGGCCGAGCATTTGGCCGAGGCCGTCGAGACACAGTTGCGACCAGGTTTCCATGGTGTCACGGACCTGGCGCAATGCGTCGAGACCCATGAACTCCATCTGCGTGATCATCTGCTCGCGCCTCGTGACGTTCGGCGCGTCCAGTGACCACAGATGGACGACTCCCAGATGCACCCGGCCGACTTCGTTGGAGTCGTCGTTGAGCAGGGCGACGATGCGGTCGGCATGGTGGGCCTCGACGTTGACCTCCTCGGCCACCTCGCGCTGCACTGCTGCCGTATACACCTCGCGGTAGTCCACGTTGAACAGCGGGACCGCGTCGTCGATGGGATTGATGTGTCCGCCGATGCCGATGGACCGGTTGCCGACGAGTCGCGTTTCGCCGGCCCGCTTGCCCCGGACGTAGGTCAGGCACTTGCCCTCGCACATCATCAGCACGTAGGGGATGAGCTGCTTGTGTGTGGGGTTCTTCTCCGCTTGCGGTCTCGGCATGAAACGCGGAGCGCCGACGGCAAAGAGCTTATCGAGATAGCGCTCGACGTCGAACTCCAGGCCGTGAAATGTCCCCAACTCGTCGAGCACGCTCCGCTCGACCACCAGCACCTTTTCTTCCTGTCCCACGCCGTCACTCCTTCCCGTTGTCACTGTCCTGTCTTATTGTCGCCGTCATTTGCCGCGTATCAGACGCCGCTGAAAGCGGAGAACCCGCCGTCGACGGGGACGACGATGCCCGTGACGAACTTGGCCGCGTCGCTGATCAGCCACAGTAGTGTGCCGTTCAGGTCGGCCGGCTCGCCGAACCGGCCCATCGGTGTGTGGTCCATGATCGTCTTGCCGCGCGCGGTCAGCTCGCCCGCTTTTTCGTCCATTAGGAGGAATCGGTTCTGTTCCGTCAGGAAGAACCCCGGCGCGATCGCGTTGACGCGGATGTTGGTCGAGTGACGCTGGGCCATGTAGGTGGCCAGCCACTGCGTGAAATTGCTGATGGCGGCCTTGGCGGCCGAGTACGCCGCGATATTGGTCAGCGGCCGAAACGCGTTCATCGACGAGATATTGATGATCGTCCCCTCGCCCCGTTCGGCCATGTGCTTGCCGAAGATCTGGCTCGGGATGATCGTGCCGACGCAGTTCAGATCGAACACTGCGCGGATGGCGCCTTCGGGGAGGTCGAAGAACGCCGTGGGCGGGGCGCAGGTCGCGTCCTTCTTGTTGCCGCCGGCCCCGTTGATCAGCACGTCGATGTGCCCCAGGCTCTGCACCGCACAGGCGTAGGCTTCCTGCACCGTCTTGCGTTCGAGCACGTTGATCTCCAATGGCAGCGCAAACCCGCCGTCGGCCTCGATCTCTTTGCAGACCTTATGCGCTCGGATCGAGTCATAGTCGGCCACGCAAACCTTGGCCCCACGTGCGGCCAGCGCCCGGGCCATCTGGCCGCAGAGTACGCCCGCGCCGCCGGTGATGACTACGGTCTTGCCTTTGATATCGAACAGGTCTTTCATTCGTTTCCTTTCGCTGCCTTCTGGTGTCACAGGTATTTCGGGAGCTTGGCCTTGAGCGGCTTGCGCTTGAACCGCATGAATACGGGCAGCCCGTCGTCGCCGATGGTGACGGGGGCCTCGCCCTGGACTAGCGGCCGGACGTAGTCGCGCATCGCCTTCGTGATGTGGTTGCCCGCGGCGTTGATGAATTCGCGCGGGACCTTCTTCTCGCCGTTGGCGACGTCACTGAGCGCGGCCAGACCCGTGGTGCATTTGTACGGCTTGCCCTTCTCGCGGACGAGTGTCACCATCTTGCCGTTGACACCCTTCAGCGCGTGCTTCACGGCCATCTTGCCGCACAGGTACGCTTCTTTGATGTCGGTGGCGGAGGCGAAGTGCATCGCGGCCCGCTGGTTCGTGCCGAGCTTGTTGAAACGGGCCTTGATCTTGACCTCCTTTTCGATCACGGCCTTGAGCATCTCGGCCACGCCGCCGAGCTGGGCGTGCCCGAAGTTGTCTTTACTGAATGCGCCGCTATCGGCGGTGACATAGTTGCCCTTGTCGTCCTTGAGCCCTTCGCCGGCAACGATGAACACGCGGCCCAGCCGTTTGAGCACGTCCTCGACGTCACGCACGAGTTTCTCGAACGAGAACGCCGCTTCGGGCATGTAGATCAGGTGCGGGGCGTCCTCGGGCGAGCGGGCGGCCAGACCCGTCGCCGCGGCGATCCAGCCCGCGTTGCGGCCCATCACCTCCAGGATCGTGCAGGTGTCGGTGGTGTACAGGGCCTCGGTGTCGCGCCCGGCCTCCATCGCGCAGGTCGCGACGTATTTGGCCACGCTCGGATAGCCCGGGCAGTGGTCCGTGAAGGCCAGGTCATTGTCGATCGTCTTAGGGATGCCCATGCAGACCAGGTCGTAATGGGCCTCGGTGGCCAGCTTGTTGACCTTGTCGGCGGTGTCCATCGAGTCGTTGCCGCCGGCGTAGAAGAAGTAGCGGATATTGTGTGCCCGGAAGACGTCCACCACGCGCTCGAAGTCGGCCCGGGACTCCTCCATCTTCTTGAGCTTGTACCGGCACGAGCCCATCGCCGCGGCCGGCGTCCGCTTGAGCGCCTCGATGGCCTCGGGTTTCTCAGCCGTGACGTCGAACAGGTCCTCTTTCAGCACACCCAGGATGCCGTTGGTCGCACCGATGACCTTGCCGATTTTCCCCGACCTGATGGCCTCCTGCACCACCCCGCACGCACTGGCGTTGATCACCGTCGTCGGCCCCCCCGATTGAGCCACTATCGCATTCGGTTTCGCACCCATCATGATTCCCCGTACAGGTTGGTGTTGTCGATCACGCCAGATCGCTTGGCGTAGCGGCCGAATATACCCGACGCCGGATGTGATTTCAACCACGCGGCGTCGCGCGTCTCGCCAGAATCCAAAGCACCTCGGCAGGTTGCCTGATTGCTGCTCTCTGACCCAGATACCCCATCTTCTCTGTGGATTGGGTTTGTTTCGCACGTTCGCCACCAGGAATTGGCTTTGTTTG
>CAYNQP010000477.1:0-3749 GCA_964399325.1 uncultured Pirellulales bacterium | reverse complement strand
CCCCGAAGTATACAGCACCTCCCCGCGCTTCGCCGCCGTCACCACCAATGCCGCCGGCCCCACCGGCGCCACCGGCGCCGCCGGTGCCACCTTTGCCGCCGTTGCCGCCATTGCCGCCGTTGCCCTGCGTCCCATCGTTCAGGCCGGGCCCACCGTTCTGGCCGTCCTGACCCTCCTGACCGTCGGCGCCGTCGCCACCAGCGTCGCCATCCTGACCGGCGCCGCCGAAACCAGCGTCGCCGCCAAGTGCTTGGCAATTGCGAATCGTGCAGTGCAGAATCATGGGGGCGCTGTTCGGATCGAAGTAGAAGGCGCCACCGTGACCGTTGCCGCCTCTGCCGCCGTCGACACCGGCAGCACCGGGATCGCCGTCGGCGCCGTCGGCACCGTCGGCGCCATTGGCCCCGGCCTCACCATTGATACCGGGAACAGGTGCATTCGGATCATTTCGATCGGGGTCAGGTTCGTTCGGGTCGGGTGCCGCCGTAGCGGCCGGGGCGGCCGGGGCGGCCGGCGCTGGGGTAGCGGCAGGGTCGGCGGTAGCATTACCGTTCGCACCTTGCTGCCCCTGCGCGTGGCAGTTCTCTATAATCAAATTGGATAAGGTCGGACTGCTTCCGCCGAAACAGGCGACGGCGCCACCCAGGGCATCGATACCGAGGATGCCGTCACCCTCACCGGGCGTGTTCGGACCGGAGACGGCCCAGCCGTTGCGAATCGTGAAGCCGTCAACCACTGAATCGGGCCCTTCGCCACTCTGGAAGATGAATGCCCGGCCCAATGGCGGCAAGTCCACCGGCTCCTCCACCGGGTCACAATCGATAATCGTGCCCGCCACCTTGGCGGGATCATCCGGGTTTGCACTGGCCAACGTAACGGCCTTGCCCTGGAAGTCGAGCCCCGCAGTGTAGTACACTCCTTCACCGACCACGACCTTGTCACCATGGTCGCTGGCGGCGGCAAGGGCCTCGGCAATCGTGTGATACTGCGAGGGCACGGCGAGACTCTTGGGCTGACGGAATTTGACGGTGACTTCTTTGTCGCCATCGACGGTCACCGCGTTGGCATTAGTCCACAGCGTATCGTTGTCGGTCCCTGCCCACGTGTCTACAATGTAATCCGATTCCGGCACCGCCACCAGTTGCACGACCGTGCCGTCAGGATAAAGCTCGCCTCGGCTGTGATCCGGCTCCACGCTTCCATGTCCGCCGACAACCCTTGTCCGCAGACGACGCATCGGGATCTTCTCAAATATCACGTAAAGTTGCACCGGTCCAAGCACCTCGACGGTGACGTCGGGGTCCGTGGTCTCAATGTTGAGCCCCGTGCCCGTGCTGAACCACTGTTTGACTCGATAGCCCTCTTTGGGATAGGACTTGAGCTGGAGCACTTCGAACTTGCGGAAAGACCCCGTGTTCGGATCGATATAGCCACCGACTTCATTCGGGCCGGCGGGCGAACCGTCCGCCTCAACTGTATGAACGTTGATCTCCAACGGGAACATCTCCGGCGCCACGGCCTCGTAGTGCGCGCCCATATCCACGATGTCGGCGTCGGCAACGCCATCGGTCCGGGTAGTGACTTCACGAAGGTGTTCCGCCAGAGAGGCCTGCGTATAACGATCGCCGGTATCCACGCAGGGGCTGGTCGTCAACTGCCCCGCCTCGGCCTGGATGAGGTAGTACGAACCGGCCGGCCCCTCGGTGAACTTCGGGTCCAGACGGATGTTGCCTCCACCGACATCCCCACCCTCTACGCAAGAGTAGGTGGTAGAGCAATTGTAGAGATTGATCCCATTGCCCCAGATGATGCAGTTGGTGATGATGGGCGAGGAACTCTCGAAGCACCAGATACCGCCGTCGGCAGACCGGCCCGCGTCGGTCACGACGGTACAGTTCGTGAGGGTCGGCGACGATTGGTCCAGGGCGACCTGGCCGTAACCGTTGACCGCGGAGTTATCGATCACGAAGCAATTGAAGAGCGTCGCGGAAGCGCGGTAGCAAGCCACGCCGCCGCCAATATCGGCAGAAGAATTATTGCGGATGGTACAATCGCTAATGATCGGGGCGCCGTCCTGACAGTTGACACCGCCGCCAACACCGTCGCCGATGGCCTCGTTGTCGCTGATAATGCAATCCGTGATCTCCGGCTCCCCGCCGTAGCAGTCAATGCCACCACCGAACTCCTCGGCTTGGTTGTTGCTGATGATACAATGCGAGATGGTAGGTGATGCGTCCTTGATGCTGATACCGCCGCCGTACTCGGCGACGCCCCAACCGATGGTCAAGCCTTTCAAGACACTGTCACGACCTTCGCCGTTCGCGAACGTCACGACGGAACCCTTGCCCGATGGGCCCACAATGAAGGTCGTCTCCGGATGAATCGCCGGATCGTTGGGATCCAGGACATTGCCGCTGCGCAGCGTAATGGCCTTGCCCTTGAAATCGATGCGTTCGGCATAGACGGTGTTGCCGCTCGCACGGGTCTCGGCAATGATCACGTCCCCGTCATTGGCGTCGTCGATGGCCGCCTGAATCGAGCTGTAGAAACTGTTGGGATCATTCGGGTCGTCGCGGGTGTTCAACGCGCGCCCGGACTGGCCCGTCGGTACAGCCGCCAGGGCGGCTGCCACGTTGACGCGCCCTCCGGACACCATCAGGCCCGACAAGACCTTGTCCGCCGTCTGCATCAGGGCATGTTTGACCTGCTGGGGCGACAACGAGGGGTGTTGCGACAAGAGCAGGGCGCTGGCCCCGGAAACTTGCGAAGCGGCCAGAGACGAGCCGCTGATAGTCCCGTACGCCGTCGGTACGTCGGCCTCGCCCGAGATGCCGAGGTCCACGGAGGCCCGCCCGTAGTTCGACGACCAGGCAATGTCATCGTCGGCATTGGTCGCCAATACAGAAACAATACTATGGGAATCATAGCTGGCCGGATAGACCGGCGTATCATCGATATCTTTGGAGTCGTTCCCTGCGGAGGTCACGAACAAGACCCCCTTCTGACCGGCTGCTTCAATCGCGTGCTTCAGGCTCAGACTGTAGTCGGAACCAGCCCAGGAGGCATTGATGATCTTCGCCCCCGCGGCCGTCGCATACTCGATGGCGGCGATGGCGGCGTCAAGGTTCACCCCGTTCTGATCTCCGACCTTCAACGGCATCAGGCTGACGTGGCAACAAACTCCAGCGACGCCGGCCGCCTCGTGGGCCGCGGCCCCGATGGCGCCCGCGATGGCCGAGCCGTGATGCACCTCATCCGTCAGATTGGGGACATCATTGACGAAGTCGTAACCGTGGACATCGTCGACGTATCCGTTTCCATCATCGTCCACATCCGGTTGGCCCGAAAGCTCAGCCTCGTTCGTCCACAAGCTACCCGTCAGAGCCGGGTAGGCGGTATCGATTCCGGTATCCAGGATCGCAACGATGACATCGTTGCGGCCCGTCTGCACATGGCACGCCTCGGGGGCGTCGATATCCGCATCCGCCACCCCACCAGCCCACGGCGCCGGGAATGACGAGGCACTCGGTGCCTGACAGAACTGGTATCGGTAGTTCGGCTCGGCATATAGAGCATCGCCGCACGCGAGGAACTTGAGCATTCCGTCTATCGCAGATGTGCCCTTGGGCAGCTTCACGAGCGTCAGCCCGGGCAGCGCGCAGTCATACTCCCTTTGAATGGACGCACCTTCCACCACGCGCTGAGAGATGGCGTTCCGCACGGACCGTGCCGTCCGCGGGCCGGCCATG
>CAYNQP010000476.1:2648-3754 GCA_964399325.1 uncultured Pirellulales bacterium | reverse complement strand
AGCATGGTGTGCGGGCCATCATGGCCAAGCAGCTCGGCGCCGTGACGGCGCAGTTCTTCTTCGACCGCATGCTGGACTACTTCTTTTCTGAGGACGACGTCATCTACCTCAAATCTTTGGGGACCACGGTAGTGCGCCTGCCGTTGAACTACCGCCACTTCGAAACCGATGAGCGGCCGTTCGAATATCTGGAGGCGGGCTTTGCCCGTCTGGACCAGGCCTTGGGCTGGTGCGAAAAGCACGGCTTGTACGCCGTCCTGGATATGCACGCCGTCCCGGGCTGGCAGAACCCCGACTGGCATTGTGACAATTCCACCCGGCACTCCTTGTTCTGGCAGCACGCTCACTTCCAGGATCGCTTTGTGGCGCTGTGGGAGGAGTTTGCCCGGCGTTACAAAGGCCGTGCTGTGATCGCCGGATACGATGTGATGAACGAGCCGGTGACTAATGCCCCCTTTGGACGCTTCAGCAACCACTATGAGTCGGATTGGAAGGCGATCAACCACCTCTATCGCCGCGTTGTCACGGCCATCCGGGCCATCGATCCCGACCATATCATTTTTCTGGAAGGGGACCTGTTTTCGAGGGAGTTTGACGGCCTGGAGCCGCCTTTCGCTCCCAACCTGGTCTATAGCAGCCACAACTACACCGACGCCGGCTTCGGTCCCGGCCCCTACCCCGGCCCGATCAATAACGAGCAGTGGGACTACCAGAAGCAGACGCAGTTCTTCTTGAACTGTGACGGCAGGCACTTCACCCAGAAGCATAACGTCCCCTTGTGGGTGAGTGAGTTTGGCGCGGTATATAATGGCCCGCCGCATGAGATTTCCGACCGGCTGCGCGCTTTGGACGACCAGCTTGCCATCTTCAACGAATGCGAGGCGCACTGGACGATATGGACCTACAAGGATATCCACGTCATGGGTTGGGTACAACTTGCTCCCGACGCGCCCTACGTCAGAGCCATCCGCCGCATTCTGGACGCCAAGCGTGACCTTTCGACCGATTTCTGGATGAGCTGGATTCCAGCGACCGCCGCCAAGAACGGCAAAGTCACCCCGCCGACGCCGCTGGGCATCACGGGTTTTGATATCGGCCTGGAAGTG
>CAYNQP010000476.1:0-2638 GCA_964399325.1 uncultured Pirellulales bacterium | reverse complement strand
CGCCGCCAAGAAGAAAGTCTTTGAACTGGCAGCGACGATCGAAGCAACGATTGGCGACACGAAGATGGACTCAGAGGCCCATCGCACTTTCCTGTCCCAGGCCACCCTTTCCGGCTACACCGCCGGCCTGATGCAGCCCTTCTACGTGCGTTGCTTCGAAGGCCTGAGCCAGGCACAGCTCGATCAGATTGTGCAGTCTTTTGCCCTCAAGCAGTGCCGTCCCCACGCTGCACTGATCGAGGTGATCCGAAAGCACCTGTAGGACCTCGCGATGTCTGTAGTAACGTGACAAGACAGATGAGTCTCCCCGGTTTCGGTACTGCCGTTGGACCTTTCTCCAACAAATGATGGAACCCGCATGGTGTGTTGATTACAATATGCGGTGGGCCGATAGTCTGATTCTTGCATAGGGGACATAGTCATGAGCAAAGGGCTACGAGTTCGCCCGGCGGCGGTTTGCGTGGTTTGCGTCCTTGCGTTGTCGGCGCAACAATGGGTGGTGGCGTCCGACGCGAGGTTGCCGGACGGGACTGAATTCCAATTCTGGGAGCAGCCGGTTCAATTCTCCAAAACTTACTACGTGGACTGCAACTTCCCGAATTGCGATGATAACGGGCCGGGCACAATCGAGCGACCCTTCCGCACCATCGGCAAGGCCGCCGAGGTTTTGCAGCCGGGCGAGCGTGTGGTCATCGCCTCCGGCGTCTATCGCGAGTGCGTCCGTCCCGCACGGGGCGGCGCAGATCCGAATCACATGATCAGCTACGAGGCGCCGCCGGGCGCGACGGTCATTGTCAAAGGGTCGGAAGTCCTCAAGGACGGCTGGCAGCCCAGCACGGGCTATTCGAGGCGAGGACGCGGTTCGGGCCCAATGAACGTCTGGCAACACGCCCTCACAGGCTCGATGTTTCCTGATGCCTACAATCCTTTCGGCATGGTCAACGCGCAGGGCGATTGGTCCTGGCTGGACACCAAAGCAGTCGATATGGGTCCCTATTTCCGCCGGCGGGGATTGATCTTTGTGGACGGCATGCCGCTTGAGCCGATGGAGCAGTTTCGTGAGTTGGGCAACACACCGCTGCAACCCACCACCCGGTCCACAGTTTCCAGCGTCTTGCCCAGTCGCACACGATTGGGGCCGATCATGCAGGAGATCGGCGGCTCGCCGGACGCCAGGTTCTGGGTGGAACACCATGGGACTATCATTCATATACGCGTGCCTGCTGATACACCCGCCGATCCATTGATCGAAGTCACCACCCGCGAGCAGGTCTTTGCCCCGCTGCAGAAGGGCCTGGGCTACATCCGCATCAAGGGCATCACCTTCCAACACGCAGGCAACGCCTTCGCGCCGCCGCAACGAGGCTTGGTCTCCACAAACGGTGGCAACCACTGGATCATCGAAGGCAACACCATCGAATGGGCCAACAGCGTGGGGCTGGACATTGGCAACGGGGACTGGAACACCGGCGCCGCGCCGCAATCCGGGGTCTCTCACATCATCCGTGGGAACACGATTCGCTACTGTGGCATCGAAGGCATCGGCGGCATGGGGACCCGGGACACCCTCATCGAGGACAATCTTATCGAGTGGATCGGTTGGCAGGGCGCCGAACGCGCCTGGGAATCCGGCGGCGTCAAGTTTCACAGCTCCCGGAACTTGCTGTTCCGTCGCAACGTCATACGGCACATCCGCCACGCCAACGCGGTCTGGCTGGACGCAGGCAATGCAAACTGCCGTATTACAGCAAACGTGCTGGCCGATGTGCTGACTGTCAGTGCGGCCATTCATATGGAGATGAATCGAAGCGATATTCAAATCGACAACAACATCATTTGGGATGTGCGAAACGCCGAGCCGGGCACACCCGGCCAGAGAGGGGCTGCTGGTTCCGGTATTTTCATCCACGCCTGCGATCGCCTGATCGTTGCTCAAAACCTGATCGGGCATTGCGATAATGCCGGTGTCTATCCGGTCCTGCGTCCCGAGCGCAGAGGCAGCGGCACGGCCAGCCAGAACAAGATCTACAACAATATCTTCACCCATTGCGGGAAGGCAGCCATCGTGTTCCTTAATGAAAACAACGAGGCCGACGGTAACGTCTATGTCTCAATGGCGGACGGCTATCTGGGAATGACCACAGCCGAATCGCAGGAGTGGCTCGACTTGCAGGCGTGGCGTGAGTCCTATGGCTGGGACAAGAACGGAGCCTCCGTGTCCATGCCATTGGACTTTGATCCCGACTGCTTGGAATTGACCATGGACGCCCAGAGTCTGCCGAGCGTAGCGGTGTTCGACCAGATTGATACCGACATGTTCGGCAAGCCTGCCGAACAGAAGCGAATACCTGGTCCGTTTATCGATTTGGATTCGGCACCCACACGAGTGGTTGATCCTCGATCGCTGTAAAACGATTCAAGTGAGTGAGTAAATGTGTTCGATAGAAAAGCCGTGGCCAACATGACCACGGCTTTTTTGAGTTGTTGATTAAATCTGAAATCATTCAGATCTACTTCACCTCGCCCACCCTGACGGTATATCCCTTCAGGGGCTTGTCGTTGGCGTCCAGGAACCTGGCACAGAAGTCCGCGGCTCCGCTGGCGTTGATGATCGCGCCGCGTATGACATTTCGTCCCT
>CAYNQP010000475.1:0-3762 GCA_964399325.1 uncultured Pirellulales bacterium | reverse complement strand
TGACCTCGCGACGGGCGCCGTGGCTCGTGGACCTTCCTTCTCCGGGCGGGATTCTCACCACGCGTTCGGCTGCATCGATTTCCAGCGCATAGCCCTGATCGGCCCTCCGCCAACCCAGGCCAATCATCTCGTTGTAGGCCTTCCAGTCGGGAAAGGCGTTGTTGGCGGAATGAAAGATGAAGACGCCGCCGCCGTTGCGCACGTACTGCTCGAAGGCAACCATCACCTCGTCGGGCCACGGCACGCGATTGTTCAGGTTGTTCGCGTTCTGGATGACCACATCGTAGTCTTCGAAACGAGGCCGCCACTGATCCCAACCCGCGGCGTCTCTGCTGGGCGGGCTGGTCGACACATCGACGTCACGAATGCCGGCGGAGAACAATACGGCCTTGATGCACTCGGTCGTGTGCTGCCAGTCATGATTGCTGAAGCCATCGACGATCAATACCTTGATATTCCCGGATTCCGCCGCCGAGGCGAAGGAGGGAGCGAACAGGAGAAAGCCGAAGGCGGCGGCCCACTGAAGACCCGCTTCGAACGGACAAGCCAACACGTTGCGCGAATCTCGTTCTTTCATGGCACTATCTCTCCTCAGTTGTTGCGGCTGACGGACGGCCTCCGGAGATTCTGGTCCCCGTTCATCTTCCATGATCGACGTAGGATCACCGATTCCGATGAAACCACCGGATGATACCACGACGATGTCGAGTCGGTCAACATGACGGTCCACGCCTACTGCGTCGAGCGTGACGGCGTGGCCGGCTCCGGCTTGATCTCTTCGGGGAAGTTCAAGTACGCGAACGCGCCGAACAGCTCGCGGGCCTTGCGGTCGCGGGCCTTGGCCGCGGCCACCTTGTCGTCGAACAGGCCCACGTTGACGATCTTCCCGTTGTGCATGATCCTGGCGCTCCACTTCTTGCCGGAAGGGTACACGCCGGCGAGGCCGGACGTGCTGGGCATGGGCCGCCGGTTGCGCGAGTTCTGGGCCAGCGTGCAGATGCGCAGGTTGCAGCGCCGATTGTTCAGCGGGTTGCCGTCGATGTGGTCGACAACCATTCCCGGCGGCGGTCGCATGATCTGGCGGTGCATCAAGATGAACTTGCCGCCCTCGCTGCGGCCGGCGTAGTACTTGCCGCTGCGCCCGCTCTTGACGCACCAGCGATATTGGCTGAGCCACTCGAAGTCGGCCGCGTCCACGATGGCCCACCGCCCGCGCGTCAGGGGGATGTGCTTGATGTCGTCGCTCTCCGGCTCGGGTGGCTGGGACCGCACGACGCGCGGCCGCGCCCGCTCGCCCCGCGCGCGGAAGTTGCGGCAGACCTCCGCCGGGTGGACCTCTCTGACCCGGCCGGGGCTGTCCGCGTGGTTGACGCAGACCGGGAAGATGATCTGCGACCCGAACATCTCCCGATAGCCCTCCACCCGCGCCGGCTCCACGAGGTAGACGCAGTTGAAACAGTCTCGTTTCGCCATCTCCGCTCTCCCGTCATCAATCGGTCACATGATCCATCATCAATGATCCTTCATCAATTCCACCGCCTCCCCACAAAAGGAGGGTGTTGCGTGTTTTGAACGAAAATAGGGCTGCACAAAATGGCGTCTGCCCGTCTAACTCATGGCCCCGCAAGCAATAAAAAAATCTGGCGTGACAGGCGCTTTTGAAAATAAGGTGTTGCCTGAATTGAACGAAATCGCGGTGCCTTCCGGATGCGCGTAGGGGCGAATCATCATTCGCCCGGAACGCCTGGATCAAGCGGGTGGCGTAGGCGAGGCCCATGGCGCGTTGGCGGCCGGCGGGCTTGGCGGAGAAGAACGGGTGCGTGGCCTTGCGCAGCGTGTCGGCGTCCATGCCCCAGCAGGGCAGGATAGGCCAATTTCTGCGCGCCTATCAAGAGAGATCGTTTTGACTTGAGCGGCCCTGTTCTGCTATACTCTACCTTGAGACATCACCCGCGAACGGCACCGGCGCATCGAATATGCCGGGCGGTGACACCGTCGCGGAGACATAGAAACGGGGGAAGGAGAACGAGATATGAAAGCGGAGCGGAACCGACGGCCCCTGCAGGCAATCCCTTTTCTGGTCGCAGTCTGCCTCATCAACCTGCCGGCCCAGGCCCAATACAGCGGCGGGACGGGGGAGCCGAACGACCCGTACCAGATCGCTACGGCCGCCGACCTGGTTACTCTCGGTGAAACCCCCGGCGACTACGATAAGCACTTCATCCTCACCGCCGACATTGACCTCGACCCGAATCTCCCCGGCGGAAGGGTCTTTGACCGGGCAGTGATCGCACCGGACACGAACGATACAGCGATTTGGTTTCAGGGCCCTGCCTTCACCGGTGTGTTCGACGGTCGGGGCCATGCCATAGCAGGCTTGGTCATTGACTCCAATGTCTCTTACGCAGGACTGTTCGGCATGATCGAGAGCGGTGGGTGGGTGTGCAATCTACGTCTGGTCGGTGGCTCTGTGCGCGGTCAAGCCTTCTCCGGCAGCCGGGGCGGCCCACTTGGCGGTACAGGTGGCCTGGCAGCACGGAATCAGGGTCTGGTCACCGCCTGCGGTTGTGAACTGCTCGTACGGGGGCTAGACGGCGTCGGCGGGTTGGTGGGGACCAACGACGGCGGCACGATCTCCGCCAGCTATAGCACCGGTCCGATCAGCGGAGTCAGCGGAGTCGGCGGCTTAGTCGGGGACAATGACGGCCCGATCTTCGTCTCCTACAGCACGGGATCGGTCAGCGGAAACGGGGTCGTCGGCGGCCTGGTGGGACGCAATTCGTACCGCACGATCTCTGCCTGCTACAGCACGGGCTTAGTCACAGGAGACAATTATGTCGGCGGCCTGGTGGGGAGCAGCCTGGGCGATGGGGTTTTTTCCTGCTTCTGGGACGGCGAGACCTCAGGTCGAACAACCAGTGACGGTGGCACTGGTCTGACCACGAGCCAGATGCAGGCGATCGACACGTTCCTCAATGCCGGCTGGGACTTCGTGGGCGAAAGGGCCAACGGCCTGTGTCAGTACTGGCAGATGCCTGTTGAGGGTGGGTATCCCGAGCTGAGCATTTTCGATGGTTTTGTCCCGCACGCCCTCCAAGGCGCAGGCACCGCCGAGGACCCGTACCTTCTCGAGACAGCCGAGGACTTGGGCACTGTCTGGTACAGGTCGATGGCCTCGTACCGACTTGCGGCGGATATGAACCTGTTGGGGATCACTTGGGGCATGGCCGTCATACCTGCCTTTTCCGGGAGACTGGACGGCCAGGGTCACTGGATCTATGGACTGAACATCGCGGGCCGGGAATACCTGGGACTCATCGGACACCTGGCTCAGGGTGCAGCGGTCATTGGCGTGGGCGTTGAAGGTGTGGACGTCTTTGGCACGGGCGATCTGGTCGGCAGCCTCGTGGGGATGAACGACGGCACGATCTCGGGCTGCTACGGTATGGGCGCGGTCAACGGCCACCACTCTGTCGGCGGCCTGGTGGGAGACAACTCCGGCACGCTCTCAGCCTGCTACAACAGGGGCTGGGTCAGCGGCCCCTACAGAGTCGGCGGCTTGGTGGGATACAATTCCGGCGTGATCTCGGCCTGCCACAGCACGAGTTGGGTTAGCGGATCGCAGTCTGTCGGCGGCCTGGTGGGGACCAACGGCGGCGCGATCTCTACCTGCTACAGCTACAACACGGTCCCGGTCAGTGGAGTGTACTGGGTCGGCGGCTTGGTGGGGACCAACGGCGGCACTATCTCGGCCTGCTATAG
>CAYNQP010000474.1:0-3762 GCA_964399325.1 uncultured Pirellulales bacterium | reverse complement strand
CTTAATACGCTGGCGGAAGACGATTGCCCGAGCCACGAACAGGCGCTGCTGAAGTTTTATGTGCGGCTACGCCCGGGCAATCCCCCCAATCAAGAAAAGGCCAGGCTGTTCTTCGCGGAGAAGTTCTTCGATGCGAATCGGTATCGCCTTGGGAAGGTAGGTCGCTTCCGGCTGAATCGCAAGTTCGGGCAGTCCGTCGACGAAAGCGAGATGACGCTGCGGCCCGAGGATTTCCTGAACACTATGAAGTACATGCTCGCCCTGCGAAACAACGAAGGCGAGGTGGACGATATCGATCATCTGGGCAACCGACGTCTCCGGACCATCGACGAACTGGCGGCGGACGAGGTTCGCAAGGGTCTGCTCAAGCTGCGGCGAACCGCCCAGGAGCGCATGAGCATCAAGAGGGATGCCGAGGAGCGCCCACGTGTGGCCGACCTGATCAACTCCAAGAGCGTGGCCAGCAGCATCAACTACTTCTTTGGCCGCGGCGAGTTGAGCCAGGTGGTGGACCAAACCAATGCGCTGAGCCAGTTGACGCATGAGCGACGTCTTTCGGCCCTCGGCCCCGGCGGTTTGAACCGAAGGCGCGCCGGGTTCGAGGTGCGCGACGTTCATATCAGTCACTACGGACGGATCTGTCCTATCGAGACCCCGGAAGGCACCAACATCGGCCTGATCTCATCCCTGGCCCTCTTTACGGCTATCGATGAATACGGCTTCCTACAGACACCGTACCGGAAGGCCAAGAACGGCAAACTGACAGGCGATGTCGTCTATCTGCGCGCCGATGAAGAGATGCAAGCCGTGTTTGCCCCGCCCAGCGCCGCCAATCCCAAAACCCATAAGATCGACCAGGAAATGGTGTTGGCACGCAAGGGGGGAGAGTTGGCGCAGACCCCGCGCGATGAAGTGGAGTATGTTGATGTCTCTCCCAAGCAAACGGTTGGGATTTCGGCTGCTCTGATCCCGTTCCTGGAACATGATGACGCCAACCGGGCCCTGATGGGGTCCAACATGCAGCGACAGGCCGTGCCGCTGCTCAAGACCGATGCCCCTCTGGTGGGCACGGGTATGGAAGAGATTGTCGGCAAGCACTCAAGCATGGTCGTGCGAGCCGCGAGTGCGGGAGTGGTCACCGCGGTCGATGCCAGCCGTGTCGTCATCAATCATACAGACGAGCATAAGCTGGAGAAGTTCGTCGGTCTGAACGAACGCACGTGCCTGAATCAGAAGCCTATCGTTTACTTGGGCCAGAAAGTGCAGGCCGGACAGGTTATCGCGGACGGTGGCGGAACTTCCCAGGGCATTCTGGCGCTGGGCAAGAACGTGCTGGCGGGCTTTGTTTCCTTTGACGGATTCAATTTCGAGGACGCGATCATCGTTAGCGAGAGGCTGTGCAAGAATGACAGCTTCACGAGTATCCATATTGACGAGTTCACGACGGAAGTCCGCGAGACGCGACTGGGCAAAGAGGAGTTCACCCGGGATATCCCCAATGTCAGCGAGAAGGCCCTGCGAAATCTGGACGAGAACGGTATCGTGCGCGAGGGGACGCGCGTTTGTCCCGGTGACATCCTGGTCGGCAAAGTCGTACCCAAGAGTAAGGTGGAGTTGACGCCTGAGGAAAAGCTGCTTCATGCTATCTTCGGTCGGGCCGGCGAGGACGTGAAGAACGACTCGTTGGAGTTGCCGAGCGGATACGAGGGCGTTGTGGTCAAGACGGAACTGTTCACGCGGCGCGGCGTCGGTGGCGACGATCAGAAGAAGGTGCTTGCCGAGGAGATGAAGCGCTTCGAGGCGGCGACGAAGGCGAAGGAATGCTCGATCTTCCGGCAAATGGTAGATGCCATCAACGCCCAATTCGAAGTGAATATCGTCGATCCTTCCACGCGGCAGAAAGTGGGAGTCAGCGAGGACGACGAGGTCGTCTACGAACAGATCGAGAACTTCGATATCAAGTGGGTCCGGCCGGCCGCTATCCGAGGCGATGTGCAGAAGATTGTGGACAAGTTTTGGGTCAAGATCACAGAGGAAGAGGAAGAGAAGGCCCGCCGCAGCGAGCGCATCAAGCACGGGGACGAGTTGCCCAGTGGCGTGCTGCAAATGGCCAAGCTCTACGTGGCGATCAAGCGGACGTTATCCATCGGTGATAAGATGGCTGGGCGGCACGGCAACAAGGGTGTTATTGCCAAGATCATGCCCGAGGAAGACATGCCGTTCCTGGAAGATGGGACGCCCCTGGATATCATGCTCAATCCGCTCGGCGTACCAAGTCGTATGAACGTGGGACAGATACTGGAGACCCATCTCGGTTTCGTGGCCAAGGTGTTGGGTTTCGATGCCGTCACGCCGGTCTTCGATGGGGCGAACGAGGAGGACATTCAGAATCTGACAGCAGAGGCAGACACGCTCATGCAGACCAGAAAGGCGGAGTTGGAGCAGCGTGGTGAAGCGCCGCCGGCCGATGAGCTTTTTATCCATGTACCGAAAATACTGAAGACCCAACTGTACGACGGGAGAACAGGCGAGCCGTTCGATCAGAGAGCGACGATTGGCTATATCTACATGATGAAACTGCATCATCTCGTCGATGACAAGATTCACGCCAGGGCGACCGGCCCGTATAGTCTCATTACTCAGCAGCCGCTGGGAGGCAAGGCCCGCACCGGCGGGCAGCGCTTCGGAGAGATGGAAGTCTGGGCTCTCGAAGGCTACGGTGCCGCCTACACGCTGCAAGAGATGCTCACGGTCAAGAGTGATGACGTCGAGGGTCGAACAAAAATCTATGAGTCGATGGTCAAGGGCCAGAACACGTTGGAGGCGGGGACGCCTCTGTCCTTCGATGTGCTGTGCAACGAAATCCGAGGGCTGGGGTTGAATATCCAACTGGAGAAGAAGCGTCTTGGACGGACCGCGTTGTAAGGTTGACTGTCGGGTTGTGACTAAGATAAGGGGCGTTCGATGTTAGGTAATATCTACGATCGGATTAACGACTACGGTTCGGTCAAGATTTCGCTGGCCAGTCCGAACGACATTCGGAGTTGGTCCTTCGGGGAAGTCCGCAAACCTGAGACGATCAACTACCGCACGTATCGTCCGGAGAAAGATGGTTTGTTCTGCGAGCGCATCTTCGGGCCGGAACGCGACTGGGAGTGCGCCTGCGGCAAGTACAAGGGCACCAAGTTCAAGGGCATTATCTGTGATCGTTGCGGTGTGAAAGTGACCCACAGCCGGGTCCGTCGCAAGCGGATGGGCCACATCAACTTGGCGGCTCCCGTGGTTCACATCTGGTTCTTCAAGTCGATTCCGAATCGCCTGGGCACCATCCTGGCGATGAAGAGCTCGGACCTGGAGAAAGTGGTCTACTTCCAGGATTACGTTGTGACGGACCCGGGGCAGACCCCTCTCAAAGCCGGGCAACTGCTCAGCGAGGAAGACTATCGCGACGCCATCAGCAAATACGGCAACTCGTTCAAGGCCTCCATGGGGGCCGAAGCCGCACGGATGCTCCTGGAGAATCTCAACCTGGAGGGCCTGAGCGCTGAACTCAGAAAAGCGATTACCAAGACCAACAGCAAGCAGAAGATCAAGGATCTGACCAAGCGGCTCAAGACGATCAACGAAATCAAGAACAGCACGAACAAGGCAGAATGGATGGTCCTTGAGGCCATTCCGGTGATTCCGCCGGATCTTAGGCCGCTCGTCCTGCTGGAGAGAGACAATTTTGCCACGAGCGATTTGAATGATCTCTACCGACGC
>CAYNQP010000473.1:0-3768 GCA_964399325.1 uncultured Pirellulales bacterium | reverse complement strand
AGCGATGTATTTTCCTGATTCTTATCGGTGTGATGTGTGTCAACCCCTTACTGGCACAAGAGAAGGGTCCGGCGCCAACGGCCGCCCGAAAGAACTTGAGCGACCACCTGAAGAAGGTCCCTCCCAGTTGGTTGACCTACTACGAGGGGGCGACACTCGACAGTATCCGGAAGCACTACAACTTTGCTTATCTGATCGACATGGTAGAGCGTCACCAGGCGTTGATCGAGGTGCTGGCGAAGAAAGTGGTGGCCCTGGAGGCGCAGGTCGCCGCGTTGACACCTCCCGTTGACCCGAACGATCAACCAGTAGGTGAAGCAACGGATCCCAACGACAGTAAGTAGCACCGCTCTTTACAACTGAATACCGGCGGGTTTCACAAGGGGACTGGCCAGTCCCGGCGTGACGACCAAGGCGACATCCAACGGCTGCATAGGGGCCTATTGCCCTTTGTGCAGCCGTTTTTTTGTTGCGCCCGCTTTTACGCCCTGCCCGGCGGCAAACGGGCAAAGGCCATCTGCCCACGGCCAATCCAGTGGGTTCACCGTCAATGCGGGGCCACGGCAAGTGCCCCGTTGTCCGCGCGGCAGCGTGTTCTGCCGGTTTCCGGCATTCCTTGGCCGGGTAGCAGCAAAGGAGATTGTTCGATGAGTGAAGAATTTGACGAAATGCTTGACACTGTGAGTGTGCCTGACTCGCCCGTTGCTGATTCCCTCGGTTCGGAGAATAGCGAAGAGACCCTCGCCTCGTCCGAGACGGTAGCGACGGAGTCTGAGAAGGTAGCGACAGAGCCGGAGAAGACGACACCTGAGAAGGTGGCGTCCGACCCCCCGGCCGAGAAACCGGAAGCGGCAGAGATTCCGACGGCGGTAGCCCTGGGCTGGAAACGTGACGCTCGGGCTCTCAAACGCCAACTGCGTGAAGTCCAGCAGAAGGTGGAAGAACTGAGTTCGGCCAAGACTGTTACGGAGATTCCGCCCGAGGTTCCGTTTGCGGAGCCCGATCCGATGGATGCGTTCATGCGCGAGGTTCGCGACGATCCGGAGGCCCCGGTGCCCGTGAAGGTCCTGCAAGAGCAGAGAGCCTGGCAGGAGCGCAAGGCGGCGCATGAAGCCGCAGAGCGCACCCGGATCGCCAAGGCCAGCGCGGAGCAGAACCAGCAGGTGGCACAGAAAACGACGCTGAATCAGTCGTATAAGGCCGCTTGTGCCGTCATGTCGGAAGAGGCGATGGGCGATCTGGCCCTGGATGAGGTTCGCGCTGTCGGGGAAAAGTACCTCACCGAAGCGGACTATCAGGCCATCAAGGTTCAGCCCGAGTCGAAGCGCTGGAAGACGGCGTGGACGTTGTTTATCAAGCGCACGCTGGAGAGCGGCAGTGACGACGCGGCAGATATGGCCGAGCGCGTCAAGACCGCCCAGCAACGCAGGTCCTCCACGACCGCGAAACCTTCGCAGGCACAGACGAAGACACAGACACAGGTCAAGCCCAACCAAGCACCGTCACGTGAAGATGTCCTCAAGAAGTACCGGGAAGAGAACGCCGAGCTTGTCGCGATGGGGTTCGATGACCCGGAGGAAATGTAGGCTCTCTCTGTGGATGGTGCCTGAAAGGGTGCCGATTATGGCAGCAACGAGTTTTCCTATGACCGACCCGACTCTCCTGAAGAAACGGTCGATCCATCAGTTCAAGTATACGATGCAGTTGATGCGGCTGACCCGACTTATGGGCCCGTCGCCCAACCACATCATCCATGTTGATAAGGACCTGACGAAAGTCGCGGGTCAGACGGTGCAGTTTTCCGGCGGGTATCCGCTGAACGGGGCTGGTCAAGGCGACGATGGCAACACCAGTCTCAACGCTGAGGCGATGAACCGTCGAAATATGACTCTGACGGTTCACGAGAATTCTAATGCCGTCAAGAGTGCCGGTCCCATGAGTTTGCAGCGGAAGGAGGAATTCTACAAAGTCGCGGGCTTCCGTGCCCGCGCCGACGAGGACCTGTCCTTGTGGCGCGCTGAGCGTATCGAGAACGACATCGTTACTGCTCTGAGCGGCGGGTACAATGAAAACGCTTCGAGTGGCGATGTCCAGACGATCAATGAGGTTGCTCCGAGTTCCAACCGCATTTACCACGGCGGTCAGAGTATCGGGGCAAGTGCGGCGCTGGGCACTTCGTATGCAACGGATGCCCTGCTGACGGCGGGCACCCGGACCAACAACCTGTTTGGCCGACTGGTCATCGATCATGTCGTCATGCTCGCCAAGACCGCCACTCCGCGTTTCCGACCCGGTATCTATCAGCAACAGAATGCCGGCAAAGAGGGAAGTGTGTCGTTCGGCAACCAGGGGCCTCTGATCGGGATGCTGTACATTCTGCTCGTGTCGCCGCAGCAAATGACGCACATGCGGCAGGATAGCCAGTATGCCGACATGGTCGCCGCGGCGGCCAATCGGGGCAATCTGCATCCGATGCTCGCCGGCGGGAACCTCCTCTACAACGGCGTCAACATTGTCGAGTATGACCGCATTATGACCCGAACGGGCGCGGGGGGTACGACTCTTGCCGAAGGGTTCACCCTGAACGCGGCCCGCACGGCTACCAGTGATGCGTGCGTCAGCGGTCGAAGTGTCGCGCGGGCCATTCTCCTGGGCGCGCAGGCGGGCTGCTTTGGCTGGGCGTTCTACCCGCAGTTAACCGAGAACGTCGAGGACACCAATAAGCCGGTCATCAAGAATACGGCCATCTATGGTGTCAAGACGACCCAGATGAACCAGCCGGGTACTGAGACGGCGATGAGCGAAGAGGGCAGGTATGCGATCGACACAGAGTACTAAGCCGGTCCTGAAGTATCCATACAAAGGGCCGGGACTACTCGGCCCTTTCTCTATGAAGGGGTCACCTTATGAAACGTATGCTTTTCACTATTGCCCTGATCCTGCTGATGACATCAGCGACGTGGGCACAGACACAGCGGGGTTATTCGTGGCACTCCGTGCAGGCGGTGGACGAACTGGGTCGCAACGTGGCGCTCACGAGCGTCCAGATCTATCTGTCGGATACGACCACGAATCCGACGGCCTACTCGGATAGGGGGCTGACGAACGCCATCACCTTTCCGATGACCACCACGAGTACCAATACCACCCTCAATTCGACGGGCCAATTCTCTTGGTGGGGTCCGGATGCCTGGGACTACTCCGTGACCGATGGGACGCGCACGATCAACAACGTCTCCGGTCCCATGTTGACGGGTTCTGTTGGCCAACTGGTGTTGCCGACCTGGCTACAGGTGGCTTCGACCACGTCCTATACGGATGCCCAGAGCATTACACTGGGCACTGATGGCGACTTCGTCTTGAATGGCGGGACCACGGCCAATCGCCTGACGGTAACACCGGCTGCGGATGCCTCCACTCTCTACATCGGTAATGGCACGGCCAGCGTCGATGTGCGTATCTACGGGTCTTCGGCTTCGATCTATGCGGAGTTCAACGAGGGTACGGATTCACTGGATTTCGTGCATTGGGATCTGTCTCTCGACGATGATGGCGATGTGATATTCGGCTCGGATTCTGACTGGACGATTGACTCCGACACGGCCAAAACCCTGGATATCATTCCGGCAACCACGGATGAGAGTTCGACGGTCAACATCGGCTCGAATACGTCGGGTGCGGACTTCAAACTCTTCGCGGCAACCACGGGGGACTATCTTTTGTGGGATGCTTCCGACGAACAACTGGAGTTTGTCGGTACGGACGTCT
>CAYNQP010000472.1:0-3775 GCA_964399325.1 uncultured Pirellulales bacterium | reverse complement strand
CCTGAATTATCTGAAGTACGAGAAACGGTTCTCGGAGCACACGGCGAAGTGCTACGGCGCCGACCTCGGACAATACGGCGACTTCCTGCTGCGGACCTCCAACGAGGATGATTCCTCCTCGGGCGGCCTGTCGTCGGATCACGAGCACGGCGGTCCGGCCACCGCGGTCGCGGTCGAGACCGAACAGCGGGTTGATCAGCTCCTGCTCACCGCCGACGTCAACGAGGCCAGGGCGTATCTGGCGCACCTGAACGAAAAGGAGTATTCGAAGGCGACCATCGCCCGGAAGCTGGCCACGCTGCGTAGCTTCTACAAATTCCTGGTCAGGACCAATCGTTGCAGCTCCAATCCGCTCACGGCCATTCGCACGCCGAAGCAGGAAAAGAAGCTGCCGCGGTTTCTCGAGTATGAAGAGATCAAGCGCCTGCTCGACGCCCCGCCGACCGAAACATGGTTGGGCGCGCGCGACAGGGCGATTCTTGAAACCCTCTACAGCACGGGCATTCGCGTCAGTGAGTTGGTCGGTCTGAACATGGACGACATCGACTTCCTGGGCGAGGTGGTGCACGTACGCGGCAAAGGCAAGAAGGAGCGGATCGCGCCCATCAGCTCGTCGGCGTTGCAGGCGATTCAACACTACATGGAGTTTCGCAACAAGCGGGCCCAGAGCAACAGCAACTTCGACGCGCGAGTGCTATTTGTCAACAAGCACGGGCAGCGTCTCAGCACACGCAGCGTCCGGCGGAAGATGGACAAATACCTGAAAATGGTCGGTCTCGATCCGGCGATCAGTCCGCACACGTTGCGGCATAGCTTCGCCACGCACATGCTCAACAACGGCGCCGACCTGCGGAGCGTGCAGGAGCTGCTGGGACATCAATCGCTCTCGACGACCCAGGTCTACACCCACCTGACAACGCGCAGGCTCAAGGAAGTCTACGATCAGGCGCATCCGCGCGAGACACTTGAGGGCGGCCAGACGCCGCACGCCCAGGAGGACAACAACGGATACGAGATACCATGACGGTTGCCAATAGCAGGTGCCGCTGACACGAGCGCACCAAACACGGGTGAATCACAAGGGCCGCCGAGTTGGGCGGCTCTTGCTTTGCGCCGCGCCGGGCCCGGAAGGAATCCAGGCCGAAGCGATGATCGCAATACGATGCACCGCCCATGATCCCACCTGTAGCAAGAATCACCCTGGTCGGGCATGATTAGTTCTCCTGATTGCAGCAGCCTCTATCCCATCCATCCCCCAGGGGCGGCCGGGGAATGAAGTGGCCGGTGAGGGCTATTTGCGTTCCCTTTCGTCGAGTGTTCTGCTATCCTGTAGCCATGGGGTCCGGCGTGGCGAAAGGGGATGCGAAGGAAGAATTCCGCGCTGCCAAAGAGATATCGGGGGTGCCGGGATGAATCATCGGTCGAATCAATCGTCGTTCCGGCCGGACTGTCTGGGATGTGTTGCTGTCTGCCTGATCACACTGGTCCGTGCGATGCCCGCCTGGTGCCTGGACCCTCCTCCCGTGACGAGTCTCGACGATTTCTATGTCTACAATCACGCAGGAGTTCCCGCGATCCCGGACGACTGGCATCTCCGGGTGGACGGCGCCGTCGATGCGCCCCTGATCCTGGATCTCAAAGCGATCAAGCAGTTGCCGGCCGTCACCGAGATGGCCACGCTCGAATGTGCCTGGTCTCAGGGCCCGTTTCTGTGGGTGGGCAACGCCTACTGGACGGGCGTGCGTTTGAAGACGCTGTTGGAAGCGGCCAGACTGCGGCCCAGTGCGACATCGATTCGCCTGCACGCCGTCGATGGCTACGTGCTGGGAAGCCTCGACCCCGCCGAACTCCTGGCGCGAGAAGACATTATCCTTGCGTACGCGATGAACGGCCAGGAACTGCCTCTGGACCAAGGCTATCCGCTGCGGCTCGTCGTGCCGGGGGCCGGCGGCTTCCACTGGGTCCAGTGGGTCGAGCGCATCGAAGTCCTGACCACCCCCGTGACATGGCAGTTCGAGGATTTCCCCCAGCATGCTCGCATCTTCTGGCCTGAAGACCTCAACGTCGTGGCGCTCGCGCCCCGCACGATTCGTGGGATGGTCATGTCCGGCCAGGGCCGCGAGGTCACCCGCGTGGAGGTCAGCACCGACAGCGGCGACACCTGGACCGAGGTCCCACTGCTCACTGAGTTCGCCCCGAACGTCTGGCGGCGCTGGGAGTATACGTGGGAGACGATCCGGCTCGGCTCCAACGTCATCTATGCCCGCACCCACGACGAGACGGGGGCCGTCCAGAACGAATACGGCGGCTACGGATGGCGGGGATTCGGCGTGATCGTTCGAGGCGAAAAGGACACCGATGGCGACACGCTGCCCGATTCGCTGGACAACTGTCCCAGCCAATACAATCCATCGCAAAGGGATTCCGACGGCGATGGCGTCGGAGACCGGTGCGATACCGACTGTCCTGATCTCGACGGCATGAATCCGGTGGCCTTCCGCGACTTCGCCCTGATGGCCTCTGCCTGGCACGCTGGTACTGCCGATGACCTGCTCGCCGACCTAACCGGCGACGGCATCGTCAATGCCCTGGACCTGCATATCCTCGCCCAATACTGGCTCAGCCCCTGCCTGCCCGACCCGCAAACGCCCGACGAAGCTGCCGATGAACGCCCGTAAGGGCCGTAGGGGCAGGCCCCCGTGCCTGCCCCAATGTATCAGGCCTCTGGCCTGTTTTGAGCCTTCTGATTTCCGCCCTCAGGATTATTTGTTTCGGATTTCGGAGTTGCCCTCGACACGCGCCCACCCCGCCCCAGGCCGGTCTTGCCTTATCACTTATCTCTTTTCACTTTCTTCCTGCCCGCCCGACCCGGCAATCTCACCCGAAATGGCATCACAACTCTGGAAGAATACCACTCCGAAGGTTGTGGTAACCGGTTGAGATGTGGTACAATAGGCATATTCTTGAGACGAATATCGCCGAAGGAACATGAGGTTCGTCTGGTCGTCGACGGGCCAGGCGAAGAAGCGGGGTGCCCACAGAAGCATCGATTCTTGGGAACACGGCGGGCTGTAAAGGAGCGGACTATGGCGGGAATCCACATTCCGGCAGGTATGCTTTGGGCGTTACCATTTGTTTTTTTCACGTTGGTGGCGCCGGCGCGAGCTTCTCTGACCGACGGTCTAGTTAGCTATTGGAGTTTCGACGATCCGAACGATCTGGGCCGCGACTATTCCGGCAGCGGCAATCACGCGACCTTGAACGGGCCCACATGGGTTCCGAGCAGGAGTGGGGGCACGCTGAGTTTCGATGGAATCGACGACTGGATCAGCATCCAGCAGGCGTTCACATTTCACTATGATAGTGATGCAACGGTGGCGTTTCGGGTGAAGAAGGCCGACGCGAATCATCGCGCCATCTTCTGGACCCGGAACAATGATAGAGACCAAAACAGGTTCCATCTCTATGTTGGCGATGTGTTTGGAATTGACTACAGGACGGCGACAGCCGAGCTTCATCCCCTGACCAGCGCGCATGGTATCGAGTCAGGAGAGTGGGTTCACATCGCCGTAACACGAGCCGGCTGCGCGTACACAGTCTACAAGGACGGTGTCAAGGTTGCGACCTGCACCGATACGAACCCTGACCTTCCAACATATCGTGGGATTTGGTACATCGGACGGAGAGCCGGTTATATGTACAAAGGCCTACTGGACGAGGTGTGCATCTATGATAGGGCGTTGGACGCGTCGGAGATACAGCTGCTTGCACAGCC
>CAYNQP010000471.1:0-3776 GCA_964399325.1 uncultured Pirellulales bacterium | reverse complement strand
CTGCGAACGGCCAGCGATGTGCTGCGCAACGGGGACACCTGGATCGTGAGCAGCGGAACCGTCGCGCTTCGGGGCGTTGCGGAGGCCGCTGACGCGGTCGCCGTAGCGGTGGCGGGCATCGCGGCGCAGTTCAATCCGGCCGACAGCGCCTGGACGTCGGACGTCGCGCTGGCGCCGGGGCTGAATACGATAGTCGCACAGGCCCTTGATGCCGATGCCAATGAAGTGGATGCCGGTTCCATCGACATCGTGTACGTGCCGCCCGCCAACATTGTCACGGGCCCGCTGGTTGAAGACGTCAACCTGTCGGGAGCTTACATTCTCGACGGTGCGGTGAGCGTCCCCAACGACGTGACGCTGACGATTGAGCCCGGGACGTGGCTGCTGATGACGGACGATGCATCTCTGGTCGTCTCCGGCCGACTCCTGGCCAACGGCGTCGAAGAGGCCCCGATCCATTTCACACGGTATGGCCACGATGCCGCCTGGAACCAGATCACGTTCGTCGAGGCCGCGGACAGCCGCCTGGCCCATTGCGTCGTCGAGTACGCCGACAGCGAGGGCGCCCACCAGGACTACTACGAACCGGGCCCGCGGGACTATCACGAGGCCATCGTCGTCCTGGCCGGCCATCTCGAGGTTGAAGGCTGCACCTTCCGGAATCTGCCCGACGAGAGCGCCGGCGCCGAAGGTGACGCGATCGCCATCATTTCCGACGATCCGAACCACCCCGGCGACGCGACCGCCAACATTGTAGGCTGCCAGTTTCTCTCCATCGGACAAGCGGTACACACACGGTACGCCTACGTACTGGTCGAGGACTGCTTCTTCACCGGCAAGCGCGGCGACAACGACGACGTCGATCTGTACGGCGAGAGCGACCCGCCGCCTCTCGTGCGCGGCAACCTCTTCCTGAATCCCGAGCACGACGACATGATCAACCCGACGAAGTGCTCGGCGGTCATCGTCGGCAACGTCATTTCCGGCAGCGACGATCACGGCATCGTCCTGCGCGACCGATGTTTCCCCATCCTGATGAACAACATCATCCGCGACTGTTCCAGCGCCGGCATCGCCATCGAGAATTCGTGCGAGGCGCTGCTGATCAACAACACGATCGTCAACTGCGGCCGGGGCCTGCGGCTACTCGACCTGGGCCGATGGGGCCCGCCGTATCGCCTCAACCCCGGCGGCGGGACCGCGACGGTGGTCAATTGCATCATCTGGGACTGCCCGCAGCCGATCACTCTGGCCGACACATCGAACACAGACGTGGAGGATCGCGGCTCCCACATCACCGTTCGCTACTGTGACATCGAAGGAGGCGAAGCAGCCGTGTCGGTCTCAGGCTCCCACTCGACCGTCACCTGGCAGGCCGGCAACATCGACGCCGATCCCCTATTCGCCGACCCCCCTGGTTTCGACCACCACCTGATGTCCCAGGCCGGCCGCTGGGACCCCAACGCTCTCACTTGGATCGCCGATGACGTAACCAGTCCATGCGTCGACGCCGGCGACCCCGAATCCGAAATCGGCGCCGAGCCCGCTCCGAACGGCGGCCGGGTCAACCTGGGCGCTTATGGCGGGACGCTGGAGGCAGCCAAGTCGCTATAAAAGGCGAAAGGCCCGGATCCCGTCCGGGCGATGTTGGACGCGGGGGCAAACGATCATTCCTGCTTTGCCGGGACATCCGCCGCACCTTGTGCTCGTTCCGTAGACGTCTTCTCCACAATCCTCAGTGCTCCTGTCGGGCGTGCTTCCGGCGTGTTGATGGTGACGGCTTCTGGAGCAGTTGGTATCTCTATGCGGATGGTCTCTGCCGCGCGTCCCGCCTTCGCAGCCAGCAGGACGGCAGTCCAGGTACCAACGCAAACCCCGACTTGGCCTTCGTCCAGGACCGCTGGCCCAAGCTTCCCGGAGCGACACGGTCGGCGATTGTGGCCATCGTCAGAGCTGCTGTGGGCGAGGGTGAGCGATGAGCCGTGGGGCCTCGGGTCCCCCGTTGAGGCTGTGGAGATAGACTCCTATCGGCTGGGGGGGAAGCCGTGGAGTCGGTGGAGATAGACGTGTTACCTGATTGTTCCATCGGCCAAATGACAGGGCCGCTCCAGCAAAATGCCTGCACTTAGCAGCCATAGAATAAGCCCCCGCATGCCACACAGAAGCGAAGTGAAAAGACCTCCGGGGGCTTCGGGACCGACACTCTTGGTTCTCACGCCGTCGTGCGTCTCAGACGCCAAGCCGCCGTGCCTAAGCCGAGGACACCGAGAATGGATGCGCCAGGGACGGGGACTGGCGCGACACGGCTAACGACAACCATCCTCTCGTCAGGAAAGAACTGAGGGATGTACATCGCACCATCGGGACCAAAGGTGAATGACATTAGCCCCGTGGAGTTGCCAACTGCTCGCGCAAACTCCGAGAGTCCTCCACCAGGGCTAACCTGGTACACACTGAAACGGTCACCCCGGTCAAGGCCAAGGCGTCCAGTGGCGAACATGCTGCCTGAGAACAGCCCGAATGGGTCTATCTCGACGTCGTAACCGCCCAACAGGTCCGGTGCGAAGCGTGTGGCATTGCCGGAAGTGTCCAGGGAGAACAGGCCGCTACTGGCGGGGCTGTTCAAGAAGTCTGTGGCCATATACATCAGGCCCCCATAGGCTGTTCCCGGGTCAAATGCAATGTCAATCGGTCCACCCCCACTCTCCGCGGGCTTGGGAAATTCACTGAAGACGGAGATGCTGCCGTCCGGTTGTATGCGGTAGGTGCGGTCACCTGCGCGCGTCGCCGTGTACATGTATCCCCCGTAGTTGCCGCTTGTGTCGAGTGCCAACGCGTGAGGCGCGCGCGAAATCGGGGCAAAGGTTGTCACGTTGCCAGATACGTCGCTTCTGAGAATCGCGCTGGCTTGCCACAACCCACTGGCAATGTAGAGATAGTCTCCATAGGCCGAGCCGGCAGTCCACACCGTTTTCCTGGGCAGCGGAATGTCTTGAATCCACTTAGTTGCGGTCCGATCCGGTGCGACGCGGTAGACAGAGCCATAGGACTCAGTGCTTTCGGAGTATGTCCCCCAGTGGCTCAAGTACATATTACCGGAGGAATCCCACGTAACGCTCTTGGGTTCATATTCGCTGTCCGGAGTTGCGTAGACCGCATACGTGTCCACCAAGTAGCCGGGGGCAAGCACGTCGAGTATGCCCGCACGAACCGAAGAACACAGCAGCGAGGCGCCCACAATAACCGATGGCAGGGCATGCCTTAGTTCCGCCCGACTCAATGCTTTCATCATTCCCTCCTCTCGAATCATCACCACACTGAGACTATACGCGTACCATGTGCGGCGTTTGACCGCATCAAAGATAGCTGATGTGAATTCGCCCTCCTGGCAGCCTCCAAGCCAAGTCCAAATTCAGTATAACCCGCGTGGCAATACCGTGTCAATAGGAAAAGCCACATTTGTGGCCGGCCAAACCCTTGTTTCACGCCCGGAAGACGGGCATAGTGGGAACACGGAAGTGGTAGTCTCAAATCGTCGGAATCATTGAGCTTATCCCGCCGAGGAAGGCCAAGCCGCAAGGCTGGCCGCGCTACTGATTGTCTCCTTCTCACGGAGCGCCGTAGCCTGCGATTCCATAGCCGTATTGCAGAGTCAAGTCGGCGGACAGGCAAGTGGATTGCCGGGCTGGGCCCTATCCATTTATAGGATCAGTCCTATTCGCGACGCCGGCAAGCGGACCCGACACGGTGGCCTGTGCGATTCAATTGGGGTTGGG
>CAYNQP010000470.1:0-3793 GCA_964399325.1 uncultured Pirellulales bacterium | reverse complement strand
TGGGGTTCGCATTCTTTGTCGTGATGGACTCAAAGGAGACGAGTATGACGATTAAGCAGTGGTTCCCTCTTTCTGTCTTGGCGGCCCTGGTGCTGACAGGTTGCGCCAGTAGCACTTTCAAAGGAAACGCCAATATCAAGAAAGTCGCCGATGGGGTGGTGATCCGGCTTGAGAAACAGAAGGCAAGCGATCCTCACCTGGTGAAAGTCCAGGTGTGTGCCGACGACATCCTGCGCGTGGTGGCGACCCCCGGCGAGGCCTTCTCCTCCAGGCCGAGTCTGATCGTTCCCGGGACGGTTTGGGAGCCAGTGCCTTTTTCTGTGCGTGAGAAAGGCGAGACCGTGCAGATCTCCACGGCCAAAGTCACGGCCAAGGTCTCGGTGAAGACGGGAGAGGTTGCCTTCTACGACAATCGCGGCCGGCTGATCCTCCAGGAGAAGGCAGGCGGGGGCAAGACGATCTCACCGGCCGACGTCATGGGGGAAGAGACCTATCACGTCCGGCAGGTCTTCGCATCGCCGGATGATGAAGCGTTCTACGGGCTTGGCCAGCATCAAAACGACATCATGAACTACAAGGGCCACGACGTGGACCTCTGGCACTACAACATCGTCGCGTCGGTCCCATTTCTGGTATCGAGCAAGAACTACGGCGTGCTGTGGGACAACAATTCGCGCACGAAGTTCGGCGATGTCCGCGATTATCGGCCGTTGTCTACGCTTACGCTGTATGACAAAGACGGCAAGAAAGAAGGACTGACCGCCGAGTACTTCCGGGGCCCGGATTTCCAGGACCTTCTCACGACTCGCAGTGAATCCGTGATCGCTCACGAGAATCTGGACGAGACCGGCGGCTTTCCCGACGGTTTCGAAACGGCGCGCGGCAGCGTTCGCTGGAGCGGCCAGATTGCTTCCGATGAGTCAGGCGTCCACAAGTTCAGGTTCTACAGTTCGCACTATGCCAAGGTCTGGCTCAATGGCAAGCTGGTCGTGGACTCGTGGCGGCAGAACTGGTGTCCCTGGACCCATATCCTGCGCCTGTCGATGGAAGCGGGGAAACGCTACCCGATCAAGATCGAGTGGATTCCCAACGAAGGCTATATCGGCCTGAGATGTCTGACCCCTGAGAAAGAAGCGGATCAGGACATCTTGTCCCTCTGGTCCGAGGTCGCCGATCAGATCGACTACTACTTCATTCATGGCGAAAACGCCGACGAGATCATTTCTGGATACCGCACGATAACGGGCCAGGCCCCCATGATGCCGAAGTGGGCGATGGGCTTCTGGCAGTGCCGCGAGCGGTACCAGAGCCAGGAGCAACTGCTGGACGTGGTCAAGGAATTCCGCAAACGCCGGATCCCGCTGGACAACATCGTCCAGGATTGGTTCTACTGGCCCGAGGACAAGTGGGGCGATCACAATTTCGACCCGGAGCGCTTTTCCGATCCGGCCGGCATGGTCAAAGAGCTTCACGACGAACTCAACACGCATATCATGATTTCCGTCTGGCCCAAGTTCTACGTGGGCACGCAGAACTACGATGCATTCAAGGAGCGCGGCTGGCTGTACACGCGAAACGTGGAGAAGCAACAGAAGGACTGGGTCGGCTCGGGCTATGTCTCGACCTTCTACGACCCGTACAGCGAGGGGGCGCGCGAGTTGTTCTGGAAACAGATCAACGAGAAGCTGTTCAGCAAGGGATTGGATGCCTGGTGGCTGGACGCGACGGAGCCCGATATCAATTCGAATCTGTCCATACCGGAATGGCGACGGCGCATCGGCCCGACCGCTCTCGGCTCTTCGTCACGATATCTGAACACGTATTCCCTGATGAACGCCAAGGGAATCTACGAGGGGCAGCGACAGACCAAGCCCGATCAGCGCGTGTTCATCCTGACCCGCTCGGCCTACGCCGGACAGCAGCGATATGCCGCGGCCACCTGGAGCGGCGATATTGCGACCCGGTGGTACGACCTGAAGGCGCAAATCCCGGCCGGCCTGAATTTCTGCCTGTCGGGTCTTCCGTACTGGACCACGGACATCGGGGGCTTTGCCGTCGAGCCCCGTTTCGAACGCGACGTCAAGCCGGACGATCTGAAGGAATGGCGCGAGTTGAACACGCGATGGTTCCAGTTCGCCACCTTCTGTCCCTTGTTCCGCTCGCACGGACAACTCCCTTATCGTGAGATGTTCAACCTTGCTCCGGACGATCATCCGGCCTATCAGACCATGCTGGCTTATGACAAGCTGCGTTATCGGCTCATGCCGTACATCTACTCGCTGGTCGGCATGGTCACGCAGGATGACTATACGATCATGCGGGCACTGGTGATGGACTTCGGCAAGGACGACAACGTGCTGAATATCGGCGATCAGTTCATGTTCGGTCCGGCTCTGCTCGTCAACCCTGTGACCGAGTACCAAGCCAGGTCGCGACAGGTTTATCTACCCGCCGGGACGGGTTGGTACGAGTTGAAATCCGGCAAGTATCTGCCCGGCGGCCAGACTATCGAGGCGGATGCCCCTTATGCGGATATCCCCGTCTTTGTGAAAGCAGGCTCGATCGTTCCGTTTGGTCCGGCCATTCAGTACACCGCCGAGAGACGCGCCGACCCAATCCGGCTTCTCGTCTACACCGGGGCCGACGGCGCGTTTTCGCTGTATGAAGACGAGAACGTCAACTACAACTACGAGAAAGGTGCCTTCAGCGTCATCCCGTTCACGTATGACGATAAGACCAGGTCGCTAACCATCGGTGCCCGCCAGGGAGAGTTTCTCGGCATGTTGCAGGCGCGCACGTTCGAGATCGTCTGGGTGACCAGAGCCAATCCGATTGGGCTCAGTCTGGATGGAACGCCTGCCGAGATCGTTCAGTACGACGGGAGTAGAGTCGTGGTCAAACAGAGATAGCTTCACACTCTTGCGGGGAGATCCGTCTTATGCGCTACGGACATTTCGACGACAGTCGCAGAGAATATGTCATCACCGAACCTCAGACGCCTTATCCCTGGATCAATTACCTGGGTGCGGAGGAGTTCTTTTCGCTGATCTCCAACACGGCCGGCGGCTACAGCTTCTACCGCGACGCCAAGCTGCGGCGCCTCACGCGGTATCGATACAACAACGTCCCGATCGACGACGGGGGCAAGTACTTCTACCTCCGTGATGGCGCCGACGTGTGGTCGCCCGGGTGGAAGCCGGTCAAAGCTCCGCTGGATCGTTACGAATGCCGGCACGGGCTGGGCTATACCGTCATCACGGGCCAGAGGAACGACCTCCAGGCCGAGGTGCTGTACCTGGTGCCTTTGGGCGATCACTGTGAGGTTCAGAAAGTCACGCTGTCCAATACGGGCAGCAAACCCAAGAAGGTCAAGCTGTTTTCCTTTGTCGAGTTCTGTCTGTGGAACGCGCTGGATGACATGACCAATTTCCAGCGCAACTTTTCCACCGGTGAGGTGGAAGTCAAAGGCAGCGTGATCTACCACAAGACCGAATACAAGGAGCGGCGGGACCACTACGCGTTTTACTCCGTGAACCAGCCGATACAGGGGTTCGACACCGACCGGGAGGCGTTCATCGGCCTGTATAACGGGTTCGCCCATCCCGACGCGGTTATGGAGGGCAAGAGTCGCAATACGATCGCGCATGGCTGGTCTCCGGTCGGCTCGCACATGCTGGAAATCAATCTTTCTCCGAAACAGGAAAAAGAAGTTATTTTCATTCTCGGATATGTTGAGAACGACCAGGACCAGAAGTGGGAAAGTCCCGGCGTAATAAACAAGCAAAAGGCCGAA
>CAYNQP010000469.1:0-3805 GCA_964399325.1 uncultured Pirellulales bacterium | reverse complement strand
ATCCCAGCGAGCCGTCGCTTGAGCCCGCCAGGATTTCTCCTCGCACACGCTCGAACGGTAGCCTGCAAACGGGGATTGCATCCGGGTCCAGGTTCGGCTATAGTAGTGGCCTTTTCATAAGACCGAACAGTAAAGGGCACGGAGAAAAATGAAAATCGCATTGGGCACAGACCACGCAGGCTACGAGTACAAAGAACGTATCAAGCAGTATCTCACCGAGCATGGGCACGAGGTCAGGGACTTCGGGACCGACTCGGCTGAGTCGTGCGACTACCCGGATTTCGTCTATCCCGCGGCCCAGGCCGTTGGCCAAGGCGACTGCGACCGCGCCATCGTGCTGGGCGGCAGCGGCAACGGCGAAAACATGGTCGCCAACAAGGTCCGCGGCATTCGCTGCGGCGTCTGCTGGAACCTCGAGGGGGCCCGGCTCAGTCGGGCCCACAACGATGCCAACGTCATGTCCATCGGCGCCCGCCTGGTTTCCATCGAACAAGCCTTGGAGATGATCGACGTCTGGCTGGCGACTCCCTTCGATGGCGGCCGGCACCTGCGCCGCATCAACAAGATCGCCAGCCTGGAAGAACGCCAAGCCCTATAACATGCCGGCGAGTATTGTCTGTCCTGCGTTCGGTGGGTTCCACTCCCGACTGAGGAGCCGCGTTCGAGAGGATGCCGCCGGCCGGATTCCCTGACCTCCGGAGCAACGATTGCGGAGACAAGAGAATCTGATTGCCGCCGAGTCGAGGAATCTCCTACAATCAAGTGGTCCTCACATTCGTCTTCCAGAACATTTGAACAGGGAGATCAAGTCATGAGAATGCGAATGTTCTCGCGAGCGCGTCCTGCATCCCTCCTTGTTCTGGCCACGGCAATGGTTGCTCTGTCACCGGCGGCAGTTGTCACGGATTCTGAATCGGCGACGCATGGCTATGACGCCGCCCACCACCAGATCGTGAACACGTACGACTATCCGGGATTCAAGCTGATCCAATTCAACTTGCCGGTCCTGTCGCACTACTCGTACATGCTGGTCAGCGATGGGCAGGCCCTGGTCGTCGATCCCGGCCGAGACATTCAGACGTATTTGGACACCGCCCAACAACAGAACCTGAAGATCATCGGGCTCTATCTGACCCATTCCCACGCGGACTTCGTGGCCGGGCATATGGAGATGGTGAAAGCGACGGGATGTCCGATCTACCAGAGCGCCAAGAGCCTCGCCGAATACAAGATCGAGCCTATCCAGGACGGCACGACGATTGCGGTCGGCCAGGCAACGGTCAAGTCGATTGACACCCCGGGACACGTCATCGATGGGACCAGCGTCCTGGTCTACGCCAAGGGCAAGGACACGCCGGAGCTGATCCTTGCCGGCGACTATCTGTTCGTCGGCAGTGTCGGCCGGCCCGATCTGGTGGTGGGCACGACCGCGGCGCTGGCGGGTATGGCCTTTGACATCTGGCAAACCAAGGTCTCAAAGCTACCCGACAATGTGGTGGTCTTCCCCGCACACGGAGCAGGCTCGCTCTGCGGCGCTCACCTGAAGGACAGTCCTCATTCCACCATCGGCGAAGAACGCACGTCCAATCCCTACCTGCAACACAAGGCCAAGTCGGAGTTCGTTAGGCGGTGCTCTCGGAGCTGAGCGAGCCGCCGCAGTATTTCGGCCACAACGCGGCGCTGAATCGCAAGGGGCCCGACCTGATCAATTGGAGCCAGCCCTTGACGGTCAAGCAGACGCCGAGTGCGGAGCTGACCGATTCGACCAAGTGCTATGTCGTCGATATCCGCGACGCCAAAGACTACGCGGCAGGCCATATCCCCAACTCGGTAAACATCGCCTTACGCGGCCGTCTGGAAACCTGGGTGGGCATCATGGTGCCATGGGGCTCCAACGTCATGCTGTGCGGTGAAGAGGAGGACCTCAAGGAAACCCTGCACCGCTTGCACCGCGTGGGCTGCACGGGCCAGTATGTGCTGCTCAGCGAGTGGCAGAAGGCCGGTCTGGTGATCCTTGATCTGCGCGCCCAGCCGGAATACAACACGAGCCACATCCCTGGCTCCCTTCGTCTGGACGTCGAGAACCTGCGCGGCAACGTCGGCGGCGTCGGCTCCAGGCTGTTACCTGCCGACATGTTGGCACGTCATCTGTCCCTCATGGGAATCATACCGCAGAGCGAGGTCGTACTCGTGCCCAGCGCCAAGATGCAGGACGCCACTTTGGTGGCGGCCCTGGAGCGCGTGGGCCACACGCGATATGCCATCCTCAACGGAGGCTACGACAAATGGGCCGCTGAGAGCAAGCCGGTTGGCGTCGATCTGCCTTCGATGGCAGTGACATCGTATCCCGTCAACAGCCAGGCGGATACGTTCACCATAGACTACATCGATGTCCTTCGAGCGATTGAGCGTAGAGATGCGGTGATACTCGACGTGCGTCCGGCCGACTACTACACGGGCCAGAAGACCGACGAGGCGCGGGCCGCCCGGAGAGGTGCGGCGCTAGCATATCCGAATTCCGGGGAATATTGCCTAAAGCCCCCCCCCGCCACTTCCGATAAGACACTGGCATGTGATATGTGACAACCTTTTGTCTTTTGAGAGGCACTTCGATGTACGCCAAGATTGCTGTGTCACTTCTTGTGGGGAGCGTTCTTTTCCTGGGTGCGGACGGGGCTTCGGCCGCGACGACGACGACTGAACATGATTTTCAGCCGATTCCGTGGGATTTTCAGGGCAAACCCGTCCCCGAAACACACTGGTCCCCCTGGCTGCCCGTAGGCGTCCAGGCCGGTCTGCGTTTCAAGCTGGGCTTCCGTTTTTCCGACGGCACGATCTCGATTCGGTGCCCCGTCCACACGACATTCAAGTACGACCCGGCCACCGCCAAGTCGGGAAGCGATTTCAGGATCAAGGTCAAGGCCGAGACCATTGGCTCCGATAATGACACCTTCTCCTCCGCCTTCGGAATCTGCTTGCCCAACGTGCTGCAAATAGGTCTCGTCGACGTCACCGGCCTGCCCATCGACCTGCCCTGGTTCGACCTGCCGCTCGACTTCTGGGACATGATCGCGCAGATTCCCAAGGTGGGCGCGAACATCTCCAGCGCCGCCAGCAATATCGGCGTGAATACGGGTACGCAGGACGCGCTGCCGCTGGGCAAATCGGAAACGTACCACGACCAGCGAGACCTGATCAGCTTCGACCTTACCGACAAGAGCCCCGCCGACCTGGCCCCTGCGCTGTTCAACAAAATTCCCGAGTCCGTGCGGACCAACGCCGTACGCGCCGTCAAGCTCGCCAACATGGTAAGTGACGCTGAGGCCATTGATATCATTCAGACCGCGTTGGAGACTGCCATCTCGGTTATCTACGATGCGCCCAATCTCACCCTGAGCGCCGATCCGTACTACGTGGTCGAAGGCGTCCGCCTGCGCCTCAATGTCAAGTGCTTTATCCCCAACGGCAAAGGCTCGGGCGACTACACGCTCTATTTCGACCGGCCCAACCAGGAGCAGGAAATCAACTTCAGGGACATCACCCCCTTTGTCGACGACGGCGACAAGATCAATATCGTCGTCGACAACATCGCCTACGAGTTCCGTGTCAAACAGGGACTCACCGCAACGGTCAAGCTGTCGGTCATTCCCATCGATCTGGAGACCGTCGAAAAAGTCGTCACTTATCACACGGCCGAACTGACCCTGCAGGACGGATTCAAGATTGAAGTCCCCCTCCAGAAGAACACGGATACCCTCCAGAGCATGCACGTCCACCCCGGCGTCACTTCCGTCTCTGTCAACTG
>CAYNQP010000468.1:0-3815 GCA_964399325.1 uncultured Pirellulales bacterium | reverse complement strand
CAGCAGGCCCGCGCGTACGGGAAGCCAGAGGACGACCGAAAGGACCAGGATGAGCGCGGATCGCATTGAGTACGCTACGCGCCTCAGGGAGGTAGTAGCTATCGGGGCCCAGAGGCAGAGCATCAATGCGCCGCCTACGAGGAACAAGACAGTGGTCGGGTCCAACAGCAACTCCCACGTGGCGCCGAGTTGATGAACATGCCGGATCGAACCCAGCGCGATGGTGTTCCCGTCGAGGACGGCATCCATCCCCAACAGCCGCGCGATACCGCAGAGTGTCCAAGCCAACCACAGGGGCAGTTCGTGGGACCGTGCGGTGAGTCCCTTATACGCAAGCAGGCCCAAGCCCTGGACAGCGAGGATGCTGCCGGCGGTCATGGAGGCGACGCCGAGTCTTCCGGGCCAGCGCCGGGGAATCGGCGCGGCCGCGAGCAACAGACCGGCGAAGACCAGGATCGCCGCTGCGCGATAAGGCCAAGGAGCAATCAGCGCCGCGGGAATCAACATGGCTGCGGCTATGATTGATTCAATCCGTGTGGGCCTGGGAATACGTACGCCGAGCAAGAAACCCGTGCCGATCAGGACGAGTGCCGCCCACACGAGCCAGTTGGGATCGTGGTAGTATTCGAGTCCAAACAGCCACGAGACGCTCAGAAATGTCAGCCCGATCCACGCCCGCCTCATGGTGTCGCCTCCTGTTTCGTATCACCCTGCAACATCGGCGGTATCCACACTTGTTCGTCGCGCAGCAGCGCCATCAGCCAGCGCCAGAAGTCGGCGTTCTCCCGCAGGCCCTCGAAGGGCGTCCCGTCTTCATTTTCAAGATTCTGGTTGGTTGCGAAGAAGGTGTCGCCGATGAGGATGACTTTCCCGGCTCCAACGCGGCGCAGCAGAATGGCCGGCTGATTGTCACGCCCGTAGGCGATCACCCGGGCATTCGGGTCGGTGCAGCGAATCGGCCACGCGGCGTGAAAGCGAACGTAGACCCGCTGGCCCGCCGATTCCAGATAGGGAGATTTGAAGTGCCCCAGGGGCGCCGGCTCGAACGAATCGTCCGGCCCGATGCCGAAACCGAACTGCTTCAGCAGTGGCAGGCTGGGGCCTGCTCGATCCTGTCCCACCGTCATGATGAGAATGCCGCCTCTGTTGACGAATTGCTCGACGGCCTGTACCTCGGTCTCAGAATACGTGCGAGACCGCGCGACGGAAACCAGCAGTCCCGCCCGTTCCAGCCATTGCGGGGTCAACTCCGGAAGTGAAAGGGGCAGATACTCGTTTCGCATGAGAGTCAACGCCAGGCCGCCGATACCGTCGGGCCGCCACGATTCTCCGCTGTAGGCTTCGAGGCCGGAGGCGTCGATGTATGCCAGGTTGTTGGGGGACTGGCCGCGTCCGTCGGGCAGAGCGTCTGTCCCGGCCGCGGTGGCCGACAGGCACACCACCAGGGACACGGTCAAACCGATGGCGACCAGGGCCGCCCGCCATTCGCCAGGGCGTACGCACAGAAGGACGATCAAGAAGACAGCGATCGACATGCCGACAAGCTGCTGCCACGCGGGATGTGCATCGGAAGCACCGCCTGCCAGATAGGCCAAGAGTCGGGATGTGAAAACGTGTGAGGAGACGTTGATGCCGTTTGACAGGCCCGATGTATCGCCGAAGACGACGACCCGGCCCTTACCCAGACGCTGCTCGGCGGCAAGCACGACGTCGCCCAGCTTTTCGCCGGCGTCGTAGCGGCTGTTTCCCATCATCGCTCGCTCGCTTGCCTGGTCACCTTTGTCGGCCCAACCCCAGCGTCCCGCCAACAGCGGTCGGGCCGGCCACCTGGCATCGACCGAGGCGCCGATGACCACGCCCAGTTGGTTGCGATCGTCGCCGATGCCTGCGGTCGCGGGATGGCGGATGGCCTCATACGAGTGCAACCAGCCCCCGACGGCGAACGTCGCCGAGTCGAACCGGACCCTCATGGCTGTTGAGGCCAGCACCTCGTTGAAGCGGCTGCTCCCATTCGGGTCTGCGGTTGTATGCTCGCCCATGACCAGGAGCGAGCCGCCGTCCCGGACGAAACTCTCGATGCGATCCAACTGGCCGTCAGCCCAAGGGGCATCGGGGAATATGAGCACCAGCGCGTCGGCGCCCTCAAGATCGGCTTGGGACAGGTCCGGCGAAATGACGCTTTGCGCGCCGAGACTTTCAACAAAGGCCGGCAGCATCCCGTACATGCCGCTCGACAGCCGGCCGTACGAGCCGTGGGTCGGTCGGAGCCAGTTCAAGAAGCCCTTCTCGTAGAAGACAATCTTCTTGCCTGCAACGGTCAAAGGGCTTGTGTAGAGTGTTGTCACCACCGGCAGCAGTATTGCCATCGACAGGGCCGCCGTCCCCAGGACCAGTCGCGTGACCGGGTGGTTCGCCGGAGGCTTCTCGCCTGGCGGGATCCACGCCGACCAGCGAAACATCGCGCCGGCGATCGCGAGTTGGATAGCGCACGCGATTGCCGGCAGATTCCACGGTACTGCCTCGTGCAAGAGGCCCATCACAAACGAGCCGTTTTGGCCCGGCGGCTGGGCGATTGTGACCAGCAGACTCGGAACGTAGGACAGAACGATCAGGTAGAGCAGGTGGCCGCCCGCTATGGCCGCGAACCCATACACGGCCCGGGCGGCGCGCGGGGGTCGTGTGCGACGCACGCAAAGGCCCCAGAGGACCGTCATCACGATCAGGCAATCCAGCCCCGCGAACGTGGCCCCCACCCGTGTGGGCTGGCGGGTCACCATACCCACGAGACTTGCGAGGCCGCGACCCACAAGATCCGCGCCTAGCCAGACCCAGGGGATGGACGTCCGGGCAAGACTGTAGAGGCCCAACACGGTGACTGCGACGGCGGCGGCGCGCAGGATATCCTTGTTCCGTCTGTCCGACACGATGGCCAGGAATGCCAGAACGAGTGTCACGGCCATGATGTTGGCTGCGGGAGCGGCCAAGGCGACCAGGTAGCCTGCGGCGCAGGCGATGAGCGGAGTCAGTACGATGCGCCGCCAAAGCCGGGAGCCACTGATACCCGGAGTGAGAAGCGCAATGCCGAGTGCCACGAGCGTCAGCATTCGCCGGAGAGGATGAGCGAGCAGACCCGTCGAACCGGCCGCGATCCAAGCGGCGGCCAGCGAGACGAGCGCTGCGACGATGGGACCGAATGCGGCCGTCTTGGCTGCCTGGTCGCTCGGCTCCGAATGCTCGGTTTGTATCAGTTCGAGAGTGTGCACGTGGGGATTATCCCTGAGTTCTCACGACCGGGCAACGGGAAAGCCGCACACCGCGGCGGAAGCTCGGCGGTTCCTGTCTGCCGCTGACATCAATGCGGACCGACCGGACCGCAAAGAGCATCTATGTTCTTAACCTTGTGCCGTCCTAAGACGGCGGTGATGCTGTCCGGCCGGCTACCGTGCCGCGGAGGCGGCCAGATACTCCGCGATCGTAGGACACGTCGCATCGACTGCGGGGCACGGCTCGCCCGCAAAAGCCAGCATCGCCGACGGTATCGAGAGCGCGCCCAAGGCCGGCGAACACGTTGCCGGGCACGCCGTCTCGCTGGAGGGACACTGGGTCTGGAGGGGCGGACACTGTGTGACCGACATGGGACACTGTGTCTTGGCCGCCGGGCACATCGTCTTCGTTGCCGGGCACTGCGTGGATGTGGCCGGACATTTGGTCTCTGCGGCTGGGCAATGGGTCAGTGTCGCGGGGCACACGGTCTGGCTGGCGGGACACTGGGTCTGTAGGGCCGGACACTGAGTCACCGTAAGCGGACATCGTGT
>CAYNQP010000467.1:0-3816 GCA_964399325.1 uncultured Pirellulales bacterium | reverse complement strand
GACCAGGCCGTTGGGATCGGTGGGACCGTCGCCCTCGCTTATGAGGGTCCAGTCGTTCTCTGCATACGGGCTGTACTCGACGCGATAGGAATCACCATGAACGAACAGAACCACGTCGATGGCGTTGGCATCGGAGGCAAAGACCTCGGCCTGTTCCGGTGCGGCAATCTCCCCCAGGGGGAAGCGGACGTCGGCATTCAACAAGGCCGTGTAGGCGTTGACGCGTCCCGTGCCGATGTAGCACCGCTCCGGATCGACCTGTCCGTAGTAGACCGGATCGGTCGTGTTCTCCAGGATAGCCCTGAGTTCCACGTTGGTCAGTTCGGGACGATGCGAAAGCACCAGGGCACCCACGGCCGCGACGTATGGCGCCGAGAACGATGTGCCTGCGGTGGCAATATACTCCCCGTCGAGATCGGTTGTGACGATATCTGTTCCCGGTGCGGCGATGTCCACCCACGGCCCGTACATGCTGTGGTCGGTCTTGGCGTCTTCGCCGTCGGTGGACGAGACCGCCATGACGTTGTAGTGAGCGGCTGGGTAGAGCGCCTGGTCCATGTTGGCGTTGCCGGCGCTGGCGACCAGCAAGACACCTTGATCAAAGGCATTATCGATAGCCTCCTTTACGATCGGGTCTCCTTCCGGACCGAACTCATCGGTGCCGAAGCTCATATTCAAGATGTCGGCGCCGTTGGCCGCCGCGTAATCCAGACCTTCGGCTACCTCGGCCGACGTCATGTAGACGGTCACGCGCAGAGGCATGATGCTGCACTGCCAGTTGACGCCGCAGACCCCTTCGTCATTGTTGCCCACGGCCGCGATGACCCCAGACACCATGGTTCCGTGACCTTCAATATCATACCTGATGATTTTCGGGGTGACTTGGTTGCTATCGCTCTCGAAGTTCCATCCGTGGACGTCATCGACATAGCCGTTCTCGTCGTCATCGATGTCGTTGTCGGGAATCTCGTTCTCGTTGACCCAGATGTTGTCTTGCAGATCGGGATGATTGACGTCGACGCCCGTGTCCAGCACGGCGATCACGACGTCGTGGCTTCCGGTCGAAATGTCCCAGGCATCGGCCATCTGGATCAGTTGGTGGGCGTATTGATCGGGGAATTCCGGATCGTTCGGCACCGCGCAGGAATGATAGATATAGTTGGGCTGCGCGTACTCGATGTCGCCGTCGCGGCGCAGCTCCGCACAGACGGCACGAACGTCTCGCTCTGTCTTTAAGATGTGGCATCGCGTCAGGTCGGGCCATGTTGACCGCCGCTGAGCCTTGGCGGAGCTCAAGCCCAATTCCCCCTGAGGCTTCGCGGCCTTGCCGGCCTCTCGCAGCACGGGGCCTTGGTCATCCAGTCCGTACTGCGACCGCAGGCGGAGGAGGATCCTCTGGTCTGTTTCCGCGGCGGCGGCGAGTCCCCGAGTTTGCCCGGTCCTGAGCTTGACGATGACTTGGCCCGGCACAAAGTCTGGCTGGGGCGTCCTCCGGGCGCTCGCATCCCGCACGGAAGGCGCGGGGGCGCTCTCCGCCGAGGCAGGGTCGTCCCCCATCGAAATTCCCACGGCGACCACCAGTGAGGCCACCACGGCGGCCACTAATTGTCCCTTGATGATTCCCCAGCTCCGGCTTGCGATTCTCATGTCAACTCTCCCTTGTTCCTAATTGGTCTGTCTCATCCATTCACATGAATGGGTGTACCTCCGTCCTGCACGGAGCGATCCGGAATGGACAGAAGATGTTAGTCGGCGACCCCTGAACCCGGACAACGCGTGCTCCCGGGAAACCATTCAGCCCTACACTCACGGATCGAAAACACAACTCCTCCGCTCCAGAGACGGGTCCTTGCTCGCACTGCAAGGACTGAGTCTATTATAATGACCAAGGCCGGGAGGTCAAGTCTAATCGCACATGGGGACACACGTTGAGTCAGATTCTGCGGCTTGTGGTCCACGTGGTTCTGTCCATGGAATGGCCCGCTCGCGTCCCTTCAGTTTTGTCTTCGCGCTCTTGCTCATATTCAAAACCCTTCCTTCATCCTGATCTTCATGACTCCTCGACGCCGTCGTGCCCATCGCCCCAGTGATGCTTGAAGTCCGCGTATTCCTCGGCGGCCCGGCGGATGTTGCCCCTGTAGGAGAGATTGCCTGCCAAGCTGATCCACGGTTTGCGGCGATGCCAGAAGCTGCTGAATACTCTGCGGAAGACATGCGGCACGGAATAGAAGGTCGCGTTGCAGGAGACCATCTCCTGAATGATGCCGTCCAGAGACAGGTGCTTGTACCGGGCCACCGGGTACGTCAGCGTGTAGTATTTCCAGTCTTGCGGGAGCCTATCGAGGGGGATGCGGCCCTGCGATCTCATCTGGTCCCACAAGCGTGTGCCGGGTAGCGGTGTGAGAAACAGCACGTTGAGATTGTCCACGCCGTACCGGCGGGCCGCCTCGGCGATCTGGCCGCCGACGCCTGGCTCGTCCATGTCCAACCCGATGATGAAGGAACCCACCACCAGGATGTTGTGCCGCTGGATGCGCTGCACCGAGGCGCGAATGTCCCGCCCTTTCAGAAGGTTGAATTTCCCGCCGTACGCCCGGAGCGCTTCCGGTGAGGGGGATTCAAAACCGATGAAGACGCCGCTGCACCCGGCCTTCGCGGCCAGCGCCAGAAGTTCCTCGTCATCGGCAAAGTTGATGGTGGCCTGAGCGATCCATTCTTTACGCAGGTTCGCCTGGGCCAAGGCGCGGAACAGGTCCTTGGCGCGGGCGATGTGCTCGGGACGAATGCCGATGAGGTTGTCGTCCACCACCAGGACCCGTTTCTCGCGGATCGACTGAAATTCCCGCACGACGTCCGCAATCGGTCGCTGTCGGTAGCGGGCGCCGTTGAACGCCGTCACGCTGCAGAAGCTGCAGTTCAAAGGACAGCCGCGTGTGGTCTGGATGGCCCCTAAAGCGTATCCCGTCGCCAGCAGATCGTGACGGGCGGGCGCGACATTGGCCATTTTGGCGAACCCTCCGTCATACCGGCGCTTCAGGCGGCCCCGCCGGGCGTCCTCCAGGACCTGCGGCCAGACCCCGTCGGCTTCCCTGGTCACGACCGCGTCCACATGCTCCAGGACCTCGTCCAGACACATGGTGGCGTGAATGCCGCCCATGACGACAGGCACGCCCAGACGCCGAAAGTGACCGGCCACCTCATAGGCACGGTTCGCTTGCGAGGTGAAGGCCGTAATGCCCACCAGGTCGGGCCGGGGCATCGCCGGATAGTCCGGCACGCCGAGGTTCTCATCCACGATCGAGATTTCCCACTCCGCCGGCGTCAGGCCCGCCAGGACCATCAGGCTCAACGGCTTCCACACCCGGTACCGGTTCCAGCGGCTCTCCTTGACTTTGACGAGGCTGACAAGCGGGTTGCATGGGTTAATCAGATACAGTCGCATGGCGTGCATTCCATTATCGATAGGGAGGTCAGGGCATCCCGATTGGGATGTGGAGGACGAGGCAGAGAACGCAACGGCTGCTTATGCTTTACTCTCACGGGGGAGTCGTATGTCATTTTGTTTCCGAGGGGCACCGGTACTTTCCTTCGCAGACGCTTTGATTTCTTCCAGGTAGTCTATGGCATAGTCTATCATCTGCTTTGTTATGCTTGTTACGGACTTCGTATCCACACGTTTGTGGCTGTATCTGTGGGATATTCGCAGAGATCTTGAATCACGGTCATACACAAAATCATACAGACCATGCGACCAAACGAAGCCTGCACTTCCTATTTCATACCCCCGGCCGGTCTGCCAGAAGTTCAACTATGTCA
>CAYNQP010000466.1:0-3827 GCA_964399325.1 uncultured Pirellulales bacterium | reverse complement strand
ACATGCCCGTCATGCTCGATGCATTTGACTCCCAGGGAAATATCGTTTTTTGGAATACGGAGTGCACGCGCGTCACGGGATACAGCAGCGAAGAAATCGTGGGCAATCCCAAGGTGATGGAATTGCTCTATCCGGACGCATCGTACCGGGAGCGCATGGTCCGCGAATGGAACGAGCGAGGGAATGACTACCGGGACTGGGAGTGGGAGATAACGTGCAAGGACGGCGGTACGAGAAGCGTTCTGTGGTCCAACCTGTCCGATCTGTACCCGATTGAAGGGTGGGCAACCTGGGGTATAGGAGTGGACGCTACCGATGTCAAGAGGGCACAGAGCGATGTGCTCCAGCAGCAGCAGATGCTGGAGGGTCTGTTCAACGCGACGACCGAATCCGTCGTCCTCATACGTGCTGACGGAGTCATCTGTGCCGCCAACAGCCCGGCGGCGCAGAGGCTGGGGATGAACCGAGAAGACCTCATCGGTCTGGATATCAAGGATGTTCCTCCGGAGGCCGTGGCGCCTGATGTGATGCGGGGCAGAATCCGGGCGATTCGCGGGGTCGTCAGTTCTGGAAAGGCCGCCCGTTTTGAGGACGAGCGGAGGGGAGGCGCTGTTGACAACAGCATGTTTCCCGTGTTTGACAATGAGGGGCGGGTGACGCACGTGGCTGTCTTCGCGCGCGATATCAGCGAGGAAAGGCGCGCCGTGTGGGAGCTACGGAAGTTCAAGGCCATCTCCGACAGGGCCGGCTACGGGACGGTGATCGCTGATCCCCAAGGCTATCTCCTCTACGTGAATGATGCGGCCGCACGAATGCACGGCTATGAGCCGGCCGAACTCGTCGGTAAGCACTTCTTGTTTCTTCACAACGCCGAGCAGGTGGATCATGTCCGCCGGCTATTCGAACAGCTTTTCGAGAGGGGGGCCATGGTCGGCGTGGAAGTGTGGCACGCAAGAAAAGACGGGACGTCGTTTCCGACCGTGATGAACGGTACGGTCATATGCGACGACCATGGAAATCCCCAATTTCTCGGCATGACGGCGGTTGACATGACGGAGTCAAAGCTACGGGAAGAGGAGTTAGCGAGGTTCAAGGCACTCGCTGACGCGGCCGGGCACGGCGCTGCGACGAGTGATCCTGCAGGCAACCTGATCTACGTGAATGAAGCGTGGGCCAAGATGCACGGATATCAGGTCAGTGAGCTTCTGGGCAAGAACCTGTCGGTTCTGCATACGACCGAACAGATGCAACGCGTGAATGAACTGAACGATCGGCTGGCCCGGATGGGGTCGTTTGTTGATGAGGAAATGTGGCACCGGAGGAAGGACGGCACGGAATTCCCCGCTCTTATGAATGGCACCTTCGTGCGCGATGAGAAGGGACAGCCCGCCTACTTCGGCGCCACGGCCGTGGATATCACGGGGCGTAAGCAGCTTGAAAGGCGCCTGGCGGAATATCGGGATAAGATGGCGCGCACGGAGAAGCTGGCCTCGATAGGAACGCTCAGCGCCGCGCTGGCCCATGAAATCACCCAGCCTCTTTCGGTGATCCAACTGTCCATTCAGAATGCCATTGCGGCCTTGGATGAGAAGTCCTCACCGGAGCTTCTTCGAGGACTTCTCGATAACGCCCTCTCGGGAACGTCTCGGGCTACGGGGTTGGTGGATCACTTCCGAGAGTTCGCCAGGAAGTCGTCCATTAGAAGACCCATCACCGTCCGCCTGGCAGAAACAGCGGAGATGGTCGCACGACTTTTCCGCAGCGGTACTGACCGGGCCCGAATTGAAGTGCGTCTGGAAGGCCTGGATTCGCTGCCCGTCGTCTTCTGTGACGCAAGAGATGTGGAGCAATTGTTCTTCGCGCTCGTTCAAAACGCCGTACAGGCGGCCGGCGGAAAGCGGAAACATCGGCTTGTGATCCGTGGCGCTGTGAAGGACGGACACATCGAGCTGCAGTTCTGCGATGACTGCGGTGGGATACCCCTGAAAGACATAGACAGCGTTTTCGAGCCATTCTTTACGACAAAACCTGTCGGAGAGAGCACCGGTTTGGGTCTGACCATTGCCCGAGATATCGTGTCCCAGGCCGGCGGGTCTATCTGGGTGGAAAGCGAATACGGCGTCGGCTCAACGTTCTTTGTCACCTGCCCGCTCAAGGACAAGGAGGCGCACCCATGAGCGGGACCGTCGATCTTACGGGGCACACGGTCTTTGTGGTTGATGATGATGCCGCCGTGCTGGAAGCCGTACGGATCACGCTCGAACGGGTCGGGGCGGACCTCTGCTGTTTTTCAGATGGGGCCAGTTGTCTCAAAGCCCTGCACTCGGCGTCGTGTGATCTGCTTATAACCGATGTGAAGATGCCCGGCATGAGTGGCCTGAAGCTGCTGCGAGAGATCGAATGTCTTGTTCCTTCTCTCCCGGTCGTGCTGATGACGGGCTACGGCGATATACACCAAGCGGTGGAGGCCTTGAAGGCCGGCGCCGCCGACTTCATCGAGAAGCCGTTGGAAATGAACTCACTTCTCTCTGTGGTGAAATCGGCAATCGGCCGGAATGGGGGGAGCCCCCGTTGTCCGGCCAAGATCCTCAGCGCCGTGGAGCTCGAGGTGTTGCGTCTGCTCCTGGCCGGCAAGACCACGAAGGAGATTGCCACGCTGAGACATCGGTCCGTCAGGACGATCGAAGACGAGCGCGCTCGCATCATGGCCAAACTCGGCGCCAGGAATCCCGTCGAACTGCTCAAGAGAGTTGCCGCCGTGCGCCTCCCCGATGTCTTGAGAGAGCCCTGATCACTCGGGGTTGTGCTCGCTACCCACAGCGTCTGTCGTACGTACCGACTCCTGTTTCCCCAACCATGAGGATGGCGCTTTCCACGCACAGGTACGCGATCAGCGCACCTGCATCACCTCACAATTACCAGTTTTCGGGCAGACATACCGTACTTTCCACGGTTGTTTGGCACCGGCGTATTTCTTATAATAGATGTTTGAGTATGCTGTCCGGCCCGTGGTGGATGTGTGCCGGAGACTAGGGAGAGCGCAGTGCTGGAAATCAGGCAGCGAGGGTGACACGCCTGAGAGACGGAGGGAGACATCTCTTGGAATTGTGGGTTCCCGTCTATTCGTTGGCCTGAAAGAATGTAAGTCCGCTGTCATCTGGTAGGATCGAGAAGAAGCGGTGTGCAGGCGCAGGTCTACCGCGAGAGTGTTCGCTGACTTGGCTTTTGGAGGCACGCGTCGGAGTTTTTCATGAGAGTGAAGGGATCGTCTCGAAGAAGAACGGTTTTAGGAGAGTGATGAGAAGTGAACTTCGCAAAAGGCACATCCTCATCCAGGAAGTCGCATACGTAAGAGGATGGGCTAACATGCTGGCCGTGTTCGCGGGGGCAACCTTGCTGGTTGACCCCGGGAATCGGTTCCGAACGCCCTCGCCGAAGAAGCTGGCGATACTTAAGCAAGCGATCCGGCCCCTCCGCATGGCCATCGCGGGGGCGGCGGGTCTGCGCGCCGACACGTGCATCCCGCCTCGCGGCAACGTGCGAGAATTGCCCTATGCGCCTGCCCCCTGGCGCCACGCACCCATGAATCCCACGGCCGACGCCGGAATTTCTGCATGCGCGGGTGGGTGCCGGATGTCGTGAGGTAGACAGGCGCAGTCCACTCGGAGACAACAAACAAGTTGACGGAGCGAAATGCAATGGAAGGATCCACCTACGCTCGAATGGTGTTGGACGGCCGCAGGGATGCTGAAGACGGCAGCGCGTCAGAGGCGCCAGGTGACGCCGATACACGACGATACCGGCTCCCACCGTATCAATCTGGAGGG
>CAYNQP010000465.1:0-3840 GCA_964399325.1 uncultured Pirellulales bacterium | reverse complement strand
ACGCGAAGCTGGCGGTGATCCGGCCCAAGGCTCTGGTCGACTTCATGCTGTGGGGCGGGGTCTCCGCCAACGTCATGGAGAGGCCGGGCTGGGCGCGCAGGCTCGAAGAGCTGGTGGAGGCGGGCTTGCTGCGGAAACCGCCGCGGGACCCGTTCGGCTCGGGGCCGCTCTCGTACGCCCGAACGCCCGAGGGATTTCTGCTCTATAGCTGGGGCGAGAACCTCACCGACGACGGTGGCCGGCAGGGCACGCGCCGCGACGGCCGGCCAGGGCTGTGGCGCGATAACGGCGACTGGGTCTTCTGGCCCGTTCTCGACACATCCGCCGAACGAAACAAGTGACTATGAGGTTGTCAGAGAGCTATGCCAGCGCTGTCTTTACGCGCCTCGATTATTTAGGGAGCATGTGCAGGACGGGCTCGTTGGCTCCTTTGACGCGCATGGCTATGCTGTACAGCGACGTCCGGGCGGTGATGAAAAGGGTCTTGCGGTCCGGGCCGCCGAAGGTGACATTAGCCGGCCCCTCGGGGACCTTGATCTCTTCGATCTTCTTGCCGTCTTTGCTGTAGACTGCCACGACGCGCGTGGTCAGATAGACGTTGCCCTCGTTGTCGATGGTCATGCCGTCCGAGCCTTCGGGTGCGAAGAGCTTCTTGTCGGCCAAGGTGCCGTCTTCTTTGATGGTATAGGCGAAGGTCTTATTGCCACCGTGGTCAGCGACGTAGAGCGTCTTGCCGTCGGGCGTCCCGAGCACGCCGTTCGGTCGGACCATGTCACTGACGACACGGATGACTTTCGCGCGGTCCGGCGTCAGGTAGTAAACGTGCTCGCCGTCCTGCTCCATACCCTCGCGACCGCCATAACGGGGGTCGGTGAAGTAGACGCCGCCTTGGGGATCGATCCACAGGTCGTTGAGACTGTTGAAGGGCTTGCCCTCGTACTTGTCCGCCAGGACGGTGACTTGCCCGCCGGGCGCGATCGAGACGAGCCGCCGGCCGCCGCCCAGGCTGGCGAGCAGGTTGCCCGCCTTGTCGAAATACAGCCCGTTGGCGCCGTCAGTCTTGTCGAGGAATGTCGAGAGCTTGCCGTCGAGCGACCACTTCAAGATGCGATTGTTCGGGATGTCGGTGAAGTACACGTTGCCCTGGGCATCGGCGGCGGGACCCTCGGTGAACCCGAGATCACCCGCCAGCTTCTTCACCTCGGCCCCGGGGGCCACCACAGTGGGGTTTTGGGCGTTGCAGACGGTCAGCGCCGCTGCGACAATCAACGCGATTGTGAGTCTTTGTGCGGTCATAGGTATCTCCTTTCCATTTCGCAGGAGTCTATCCGATTGCCCGCCGCAGGGCAATGCTCGACCCAGCTCGGCCCATCTTGCGAGCGGAAATTGGCTTTGTTTGGCGCGCCCGTTTGTAGTGGCGCCGTCAGGCGTTTAGCCGAAGTGGCAAGGTTGAAGTGTGAAGTTTGAAGTTGGGGGTCTGACGCCCGTCTCTTCTCGCTTGACACTTCCAACTTGAAACTCCCCTCGATGCCCTTTCCCCGGGCTCAGCACAGACATTGGCGGCTTTCGTCTGGTCATCTTTCCGGCGGGAAGTTGCGGTGAGGATTGGCGCATCTTTCGGCCCAGAGTTGAGGAATCCCATTTCGTCATTGCGGGTGGAAAGGTAGAGACTCACACATAGCCAGGCAGGGTGTGCCTCGCACGCCGTTTTACGCCGGCAACACCAATTCAGTGGGCGTACCATCGTCCCGCGGTTGCGCGGCACTTATTCCGGGAGTCGGTGGGGCAAGGCCCCGCCATACCGGATTGGTACATCTGCTCAGAGAAGCACCATTTGGGACTGTCTCTCAACGATCTCAATAGGCAAGCAGAAGGAGGCTCTCCGGTGGACAGAACGGTCAACAATCAGAAGCGCACATGCGCGGTCTGCGGTAAGACGTTTTCGCCGCATCAGGTCATTTCCGGCACGATCGTGCGCGACAACGTTGCAGAAGAGATCCGGAAGGTCGTGCCTGACTGGGGTTCGGATAAGTTCATCTGCCTTTCCGACCTCGCCGACATGCGGGCCCGGTATGTCCACTCCCTGCTGGAGTCGGAGAAGGGCGAGTTGTCGTCCATGGAACAGGAAGTGCTCCAGAGCTTGAAGGAGAACGAGATTCTGTCGAGCAATGTGGATGCCCAGTTCGAGCAGTCGTGGACGTTCGGGGAGCGGCTGGCCGACAGGATCGCTGCCTTCGGCGGCAGTTGGGTCTTCCTGACCTGCTTCGGCATTCTGGTCGCACTGTGGATCGTCATGAATTCCCTCGTCCTGTTCTGGCGGCCGCCCGATCCCTATCCGTTTATACTCCTCAACCTCATTCTCTCCTGCCTTGCCGCCATTCAGGCGCCGGTCATCATGATGAGCCAGAACCGGCAGGAGGCCAAGGATCGCCTCAGAGCGCAGCGTGATTATCAGGTCAACCTCAAGGCTGAACTGGAGATCCGTCACTTGCATGAAGAGATGGACCATCTGCTCTCGCACCAGTGGGAACGCCTGGTGCAGATACAGGAAATGCAGATAGAAATCCTGTCTGAACTGGGCCGAAAGCGGTAACGCCTGACAGGCCGCCGAGGGTGGCCGCAAGCCATGACGACGGGTCAAATGAGCATGGGATCCTGGAATACCAGCGGGCCCGGCAGGTGATCTGGTGCGTTAGATGATGGCTATGATTTGACAAACGCCAACGTGGATGCTAAGCTTGACTGAAAAGCAGTAGGGTCTCTCGCCATGGCAAATACAATCGAAATAGGACATCTCTCCAGAGAAGAGAAGCTGAGGATCATGGAGGCGATATGGGAAGATCTGTCGCGAGAAGAGGGACAGGTCGAATCGCCTGATTGGCATCAGGAAGCTCTCGACGAAACAGACCGCCGGCTCAAGTCAGGACAGGAGAGCATCAAGGATTGGGGCGAGGCGAAGAAAGAACTCAGGAAGCGGTTCGAATGAAAATCAAGTTGCTCTCTTCGGCGATTGAGGATCTGTATGAGGGCCGCTTGTTCTACGAGGAGCAGGGGGAGGGCCTGGGAGAGTACTTCTTTGACTCTCTGTTTTCCGATATCGACTCTCTGACGCTGTACGGCGGAATCCACCCGAAGTTCTTCGACTGTCACCGCCTGCTGTCCAAGAGGTTTCCGTACGCCATCTACTACAGGATCGAAGAAGAATCCATAGTGGTAGTCTGGCGCGTTTTGGATCTGCGTCGTCATCCAAGGAAGATCCGGCGGTCATTGAAGCAAAAGTGAACCGTCAGGGCAATGGGACGCGAGAGACGGCGCGCCGACAGAGATAGCCCATCCTGCGGGACAATCCTAATCCTGGCCCCTGAAATCAATAGGCGCCCTTGACGCGCATTGGGAGGGCGTAGAGGGAATCGCTGGCGGTGATGAACAGCGTGCGTCGGTCTTTGCCGCCGAAGCAGACGTTGGCGGTCCAGCCTTTGTTGATCGGGATTTGCTCGATCTGCTCGCCCTTGGGGTTGAAGACGGTGACGCTGCGGCCGGTCAGGTAGACGTTGCCCTCGTTGTCCATGGTCATGCCGTCCGAGCCCATCGAACAGAAAAGCGTCTTGTCGGAGAGCGTCGCGTCCTCGTTGATCTTGTACCGATAGGTCTTTCTGGCGCCGATGTCGGCGACGTAGAGCAGCTTGCCGTCGGGCGTGCCGATGATGCCGTTGGGTTGGCGAAGGTCTTCTGTGACACGGACGAGCGTCTGGCGGTCGGGCGAGAGGTAGTAGACGTGCTGGCCATCCTGCTGCATGGCCGGGTCGCGCGTCCAATAGTCGCGCCGGTAGAGCGGGTCGG
>CAYNQP010000464.1:0-3845 GCA_964399325.1 uncultured Pirellulales bacterium | reverse complement strand
CCACGCAGATACTCACCGGCCTGCTGGGTGCGGTGGCCGCCGTCAGCCTGGTGGTCGGCGGGATCGGCATTATGAACATCATGCTGGTATCGGTCACGGAGCGAACGCGGGAGATCGGCACGCGGCTGGCCATCGGCGCCTTGGAGCGAGAGGTCCTCATGCAGTTTCGCGTCGAGGCCGTGGTGCTGTCCTCTTCCGGCGGCCTGTTTGGAATTCTGCTGGGTCTGGCCACCTGCCTCGGCCTCAAGGGCCTCCTGCAGGTTCCCTTTGTCTTCAATCTGGGCATTGTCCTTATCGCCTTTCTATTCTCGGCGGCCGTCGGCGTCGTGTTCGGCTACTTCCCCGCGCTCAAGGCGGCCCGTCTCGATCCGATTGAAGCACTCCGCCACGAGTAGGCCCCGGCCTCGAAATCCCGAGCCGAGACCCCACCTCGAAGCAGATAGCGGAAGCGCCGCTGCCGCGCCGTCGTCTCTGTCCCGGGGACAGCCACGTACCGGGCCCGAACTCAGCGGTTGAAGTCCTCGGGGAAATTGAGATAGGCGTACTCGCCGTGCAGTTCGTAGGCCTTGCGGTCCCGCGCCTTGGCCGCCTCGACCTCGTCGTCGAACGTCCCGAGGTGAAACACCTTCCCGCGGAACGTGATCCTCGCCTGCCACTTGTCTCTCATTCGCCCAACACCCACGAACCGCGAGACGCCCCCGCGCGGGCCCACGTTGGCCCGATTCTGCTGGTGCGTGCACACGCGGAGGTTGCAGCGCCGATTGTTCAGACCGTTGCCGTCGATATGGTCCACGAGGCAGCCCTTGCGGGCCCGCAGGATCATGCGGTGCATGTACACCACCTTTCCCCGCTTGACGCAGGACGCATAGACCGTGGGACCGTGGCGGCTTGCACGCCACTTGTATTTGCTGATCTCGGGGTAGTCACAGGCATCGACGATCGCGAACAGCCCGCTTCCCAACGGGATGCGTCGAACGTCCCGGTTGGACTCATCGACCGTCGCATGGGCCTGCCTCCGGGCCGGCTGTGTTCGCGGCCGATGCCAGCGTTTCTTCGTGAAGTTGCGGCAGGTGTCGGTCGGCAGGACCTCCCGCAACTCGCCGGGGCTGGCCGGATGGTTCGTGCACAGCAGCAGACGAGTCTGGCCGTGCAGCTTGTCGAGCAACTGCCGCGACTTGGGCAGGGGACAGGAGTACGCGCACAACTGGCACCGCCCCGCGAACAGGATGGCATAGGCCCGTTTCCAGTTCTTCCCGCGATACTGCTCGGGCCAAGCCGCATTCTCCGGCGGCGGCACGCAGCCGATTCGCCTCCTTTTACCTTTCTCCTTTTGCCTTCTATCTTCCCCCGGACCCTTTTGCCTTTTTCCCTGCTTCTTCATGTCTGATGCCTTTCCGTTGAAAATCCGAAGCAGCCCTGCCTTCGCAGGGCCAAGCTTGTCCCCGCGCAGGCGGGGAAAATCCGAAACAAGCACGAAGGACCGAAATCCCAAATGCAAAACAGGCGTAGGGGCGAATAACTATTCGCCCTCTCTCTCTTGGCGTTTTCAGATTTCACGTTTCCGGCCGCCGGTCGCCTTGCGGTCGCCCCCTCGCTTCACGCGAGGTTATGTATATAGTAAAACAACGTAGTTGTTGTGTCAATAGGAGAATGAACGCGACGCCGCGCTTTCCTGCCCCCTAAACCCCTACCTCGCAAGGACTAAGGAAAGTCCGTCAAAGAATGTAGCCCAGCCGCCCTCGGCTGGGAAGGTTCAGGACTCGCCCCCGAGGGCGGGGGCGTAGACGCGTGGGAGCGTACATGCGTAGATGCGTCCAATCGTAGGGGGGTCTCAACCCACACGTCAAGGCGCGGCCGGACGCTGCATCCACTTCAACGGTCGCACGGACCAACACAGTGGGCCGCTGCGCATGTGCCACGCTTCACGCTTCCCGCAAGACGCTTCGCGCGAAAGCATTGCGTGGGGTGGGCACCGCCTACCATCATTCTACCACGAAGGGAATTGTCGACAGTCTCGCTTGTATTGGCGTCATATTCGGACTACCATGAGATGATGATTCCAAGGCCCGGAGGCGCAGGTACGCTCCGAGGCGGAGAAAAGGAGTGGTATGTGGTGCACGCCCTACGAAACCTGTGAATCGCCGAGAAAGGATACGATTATGTTGCGCGTTGTCTGTCTGCCAATTGTCCTGGGCGCCGCATGGTGGTTGCTGCCCGGCATCGTGTCGGCCTCCAACCAACCCATCGTTGACCCTGTTTCTCGCAGCAATCAGGAGACAGGGGCGGTGAGAGAGCTCGTTTTGCAGAATCGGTACCTGAACCTGCCGGTCAAGAACGGAGCCACCAAACGTAGGATGAGTCTGGCTGTCGAGGGACAGACCGTTCGAGAGTTCGAGATTGAACTGGCGCAAGACAAACCGGATTTCTGGGTGTTCATGGACATCAGCATGTTCAGAGGAAAGCATGCGACGATACAGGTTGCTTCGTTGCCCTCTGATTCAAAGACGTTGCAGGCCGTCATCCAGAGTGACACGATCACGGGCGGCGCGAACCTATACGGGGAGAAGCTCCGGCAGCAATTCCACTTTTCTTCCCGCCGGGGATGGAACAACGACTCCAACGGGCTGGTGTTCTACCGGGGCCGGTACCACCTGTACTACCAGCACAATCCTTACGGCTGGAACTGGGGCAACATGCATTGGGGACATGCCGTCAGTACGGACCTGGTTCATTGGGAGGAGTGGCCCGTTGCCCTGTACCCGCACAAGTTTGGCGATTGGTGTTTCTCCGGCAGTGCGGCCGTTAACGCCAACAATACGGCCGGGTTCAAGACGGGCTCGGAAGATGCTATTGTCGCCGCCTACACCAGCACGGGCCGAGGGGAGTGCATCGCCTATAGCAACGACGGGGGACGTACGTTCACAGACTATCAGGGCAATCCGGTCATTACCCACAAAGGGCGAGATCCCAAAGTCTTCTGGTACGAACCGGGCCGGCATTGGGTCATGGCGGTTTACGACGAGCAGGAGAAGTCACAAGGCATCGCGTTCTACCGGTCACGCGATCTCAAGGACTGGCAATTCAGTAGCCGCATCGATGGTTTCTACGAGTGCCCCGAGGTTTTCGAACTGCCGGTGGATGGCAATCGCAGCGACAGGAACTGGGTGCTTCACGCCGGGGACGGCAGCTATATGATCGGGCAATTCGACGGCAGGACCTTTGTCCCGGAATCCGGCAAGCATCCCTGGAGCTACGGAGACTGCTTCTACGCGTCCCAGACATTCAACGACATACCGCCGGAGGACGGCCGCCGGATTCAGATCGCTTGGGGCAGGATAGAGACGCCCGGCATGCCGTTCAATCAGTGCATGCTATTCCCCTGTGAGCTGACATTGCGGACGACTGAGGACGGGGTCAGAATGTTCGCCGAGCCGGTGCGAGAGATCGAGAAGCTGCATGAACAAACCTACCGCTGGACAAACGAGGCGGTCAAACCGGGCGACAACGTGCTTGCCGACATCAGCGGCGAGCTCTTCCACATTCGGGGCCAGTTCGATGCGGGCGATGCCGGCAGTCTCATGCTGGTGGTCCGCGGCGTGCCCATTGTCTACGACGTGCGCAGGCAAGAACTGTCGTGCCAGGGCAAGACGGCTCCGCTGAAACCCATCGATGGATCGATCGGGCTCAATGTCCTGGTGGACCGAACCTCGATTGAGATTTTCGGCAATGGCGGAAGGATATACATGCCCATCGGGGTGATTCTGACTGACCACGACGCGTCTCTCGAACTCTCCGTGCAAGGCGGGAATGCTACGATCCAGTCACTTGAGCTCTACAAACTGCAT
>CAYNQP010000463.1:0-3850 GCA_964399325.1 uncultured Pirellulales bacterium | reverse complement strand
CACTTCTTGGATTACGAAATCTGCTATCACACATAGAACAAACAATTGCACCATTCAGCACAAATGCTTGTTCAGAAGGACCGATCAGAGTTCCACATTTTGCACAGGCCTCCTGCTTGGCAGTTCTTCTTGCTTGAAATTCGGAATGATCGATCGTACACGAGCATGTTGGACAGTAATTGGCGTCCCATTGTGCACCGCATTTCCTGCACTGGTACATTACGCTGGCCCCTTATGTCTTCAAGTACGACGATTAGGCTGAGCAGCGATTTCGCCGTTCAACGCGAAGTTCAACAATGATCAGGTTGATCCGCATCTGATGCGGAGATCCGGTTTCCTGTCCGTATGAGACGCCATGGCATCGTGTCTTCCGATGACCACAATCCTTGAGATATCAATGCCTTGTATCGAGGCTGTCCGATTATCGCAGCACCTTATGCCGACCGGCAGAATAACCTTCTCGATTGCCTCGAAGTCCATGGCTGTCTGTGGAGCAACTGCCTGCGCCACACCCGCTTGGCTCGGATCGTCTGTCTCACGGGCTCGCAACATTCGGTTCTCCTTCGCCTACTGGAGGAATCATAGCATGAAATGTAACGAAAAGCAAGAGAATTAGCGTCAAGAAAACCGTGTATGTTTGCTCGGCCTAACCAAGGATGGATTCCGTGAGCCAGGTCGCCTGCGGTCGAGATTGGGGTGGATATTTCGGGGTGGGAGGTGTATCTTGCGGGTGCCCGATGGGGCGTCCGGGAACGGCGTGTCTGAAGCCGATCACAGGAGACAGTGAAGGGGAGACAGCAGATGGGTGAGGACATGGAGCAGCTTTATCAGCAGCGGTTGAAGCGGTACGTCACGGCGATGCGGAACGAGAAGCCGGACATGATCCCGATCCGGCCGTTTGTGGCGGAGTTCGTCGCGAAGTACGCCGGCATGACGTGCCAGGACGTGGCGCACGACTATACCAAGGCGTTCGATGCGGCGGTCAAGTGCGCCAAGGACTTCGATTGGGACGCGGTCGTGGCCAACATGGTCTACGTCTGGACGGGCCTGGCCCAAGCAGCGGGACTGCGTTACTATGGCATCCCGGGCATCAACATCCCCCACACGACCGGCTTCAACTACATCGAGCCGCCCGAGGACCAGGCGTTCATGCACGAGGACGAGTACGACGAGCTGATCGACGACCCCACCGCCTTCCTCTACAACACCTGGCTGCCGCGCGTCTCGACGGAGGTCAGCAAGATCGGCGAGGCCTCGACCTATCGCAGCAACCTGGCGCTGACCAAGAGCGCCATGGCCATGATGCAATACTTCTACGCGTTCGGCCCACAGATCGCACGGCTGCGCCGCGAATGCGGCACGGCCCCGGCCATCGCGGGCATCTTCAAGGCGCCGTTCGACATCATCGCCGACAAGATGCGCGGCTACATCGGCCTGACGATGGACATGCAGAAGCAGCCCAAGAAGGTCCTCCAGGCCGCCGAGGCACTCATACCGCACCTCGTGAACGTGGGCCTGACCACCGCCGACCCGAACAACCTGGTCCCCATCGGTTTCTGGATGCATCGCGGCTGCGTGCCATTCGTCAATCCTCAGCAGTTCGACTCGCACTACTGGCCCACGCTCAAGCCGTGCATCGAGGAGTTCTGGAAGCACGGGCATCAGACGCTCTTCTATGCCGAGGGCAAGTGGAAGCATCATTTCGACACGTTCCGCGAGCTGCCTGAGCGCAGCATTGTGTTCCACTGCGACCACGACGATATCTTCGAGGTGCACCGCAAGCTGCACGACAAATTCGTCATCAGCGGCGGCATCCCGAACATGCTGCTGAGCTGGGGCACGCCGGAGGAGGTACGCCAGTTCTGCCTGCGCATCATCAAGGAAGTGGCCCAGGAAGGCGGCTACATCATGGACGCCGGCGCGATCATGCAGAACGACACCAACATCGAGAACATGAAGACAATGACACGGGTCTGCCGCGAGCATGGCGTTTACGCATCCGGCACGTATCGGACCCCAACCGCAACGCCCCCGTGCGATCTGCCGTCCTCCGTGGAGTCACGCCAGAAGGTCACGGGCATGGCGGGCCGCGCGGCGCCGCGTGTGAGGCCGGGCGTGTGCCTACCCTGGGAGCAGCGAGTCAAAGACCTGCCCGAAATCACGGGCGACAAGGCTTTGGTACAGAGGGTCTGGGAGGACATCGACGCCCTGGGCAACACGTATATCTGGCAACTCCTGCTGTCATTCTGACACGCCGGGTGCACAATGTCGATCAGTAAAAGGCGATGACATGAACTGTCGTTCGTTTCTCAAGCGCGGCGCGGGCGTGACGCTCGGCACCGTCGGTTTTCCCTGTGTCGTCCGCCCGTCGGCGTTGGGCAAGGCCGGAACGGTCGCCGCCAGCGAGCGGATCGCGATGGGTTTCATTGGCACCGGGGACCACGGCATCAGCGTGAATCTCATGACCTTTCTCGCCCAGGGCGATGCCCAGGCGGTCGCCGTATGTGACGTCGATCCCGTCAATCTCAACAAAGCTCGCGACCTCGTCAATGAGAAGTACGGCAACACGGACTGCGCCACCTACCCGGACTTTCTGACGTACTGGAGCGGAAGGACATCGACGCGGTGATGATCTCCACGCCGGACCACTGGCACGTGCCCATCGCCATTGCCGCGGCGCTGGCGGGCAAAGACGTTGAATGCGAGAAACCCACACTGACCGTGGAGGAAGGCCGTGTGCTAGTCGAAACGATGCAGCGATACGGTCGCGTCTTCCAGTGGTCCACCGAAGACCGCTCGGTCGATGTCTACCACCGCATGTGCGAGCTGGTCCGCAACGGCAGAATCGGCAAGGTCCACACGATCAAGGTGGAGCTGCCTATCGGGCCGGACACGCCGGGCGACCCGAAACCGATGCCGGTGCCCGAAGGTTTCGACTACGACATGTGGCTCGGACCGGCCTCGTGGGCGCCCTACACCAAGGAACGCTGTCACTGGAACTTCCGCTGGATCTTCGATTACTCCGGCGGCATGCTGACCGACTGGAGCGCGCACCTGCTCGACGGCGCCCAGTGGGGCAACAACACCGAGCACACCGGCCCCGTTGAGGTCGAAGGCAAAGGCGTGTTCTGGCCGGACGGGCTGTACAACACGGCCAAGGAATACCACCTCGAATACACCTACGCCGACGGCGTCAGGCTGCTCGTCGATTCCGGAACGCCCAGCCTGCGCTTCGAGGGCTCTGAGGGCTGGATCGGCAATCGCGACTGGCGAGCCCCTCTGGAAGCAGACCCGCCGGCGGTCCTGAACTCCGTGATCGGGCCGGATGAGGTTCACCTGTACACGTGCCCGCAAGGAGAACAGCGCAACTTCCTCGACTGCGTCAAGTCCCGCCAGGCGTGCTACTTCCCGCCCGAGATCGGCCAGCGATGTTTCACCGTTGCTCACATCGGGAACATGGCGATGCGACTGGGGCGCAAGCTCCGCTGGGACCCCGCGAAGGAACGTTTCGTCAACGATGATGAGGCCAATCACTGGTTCAGATGCTCGCGGAGTTGGACGAACGAGGGCTCAGGCTCTTTACCCTGTATGCAGGAGTCAACCTCGACTCGGATCCGCCCTACGATCCGGCTTTGAGAGACGCCATCAAGACGCTCGACGGTCGCAACACGATCCTCTGGCTCTTTGTCCAGAGTAATGAACTCAAGCCGTCGGTGGCCGCAGGCGACGCCCGCGCCGGCGCGATCATCGGCGAACTTGCCGATCTGGCCGCCGAACACAAGGTGCGGATTGCTCTGTACCCCCACCCCGCCTTCTGGCTGGAACGAGCCGAGGACGCAGTTCGCGTGGC
>CAYNQP010000462.1:0-3851 GCA_964399325.1 uncultured Pirellulales bacterium | reverse complement strand
ATGGCTTCGAACGTGCAGACGTCTTTGCAGATGCCGCACTTGGCACAGAGCGCTGCGTCGATGGCGTGCGGCTGCTTCGCCTGGCCCGTGATGGCGCCGTGCGGACAGGCCTTCAGGCAGGCGCCGCACCCTTCGCAGGCATCGGGATCAATCTTGTATTCGATCAGTTCCCGGCAGACACCGGCCGGACACGATTTGCTCTGGATATGTGCCTCGTACTCGTCGCGGAAGTAGTGCAGCGTCGAGAGCACGGGATTGGGCGCCGTCTTGCCGAGAGCACACAGGCAGGGAACGCACTTGCCGCATGACTCGTCCTGGAGAAACTCTATGAAATACTTGGCCACATCCACCATGCAGGTGCGCTCGTCCATCACGACCATGCCGCCCGAACCTACCATCGAGCCGGCCTTGGCCAGGGTGTCGAAGTCGACCGGCAGATCGAACTTCTCGGCCGGCAGACAGCCGCCGGAAGGACCGCCCGTCTGAACGGCCTTGATGGCCACCCCGTCCTGGGGGCCGCCACCGATGTCATTGATGATTGTCTTCAGGGATGTCCCCATCGCGACTTCGACCAGGCCGGTATTTTTGACGCGACCGGTCAGGGCGAAGATCTTGGTGCCTTTACTTCCCTCGGTCCCCTTGCCGGCAAACCAGGAAGCCCCCTTGCTGATAATCAGGGGCACATTGGCCCAGGTCTCAACGTTGTGAACGTCCTTGGCGCGCGGCTCCCCGACCTTGCCCTCAAGTGAGGCCATCAAGGCCGTGGACTCGCCGCAGACAAAGGCGCCGGCCCCGCGCATGATCTCGACGTCAAACACGTGCCCGCTGCCAAGGATGTTCTCGCCAAGCAATCCCCGCTCGCGGGCTTGCTCAATCGCCTTGCGTGCATGGGCGACGGCCAACGGATACTCATTGCGAACGTAGATGTAGCCCTGACTGGCCCCTATCGCGTAGCTGCCAATCACCATCCCCTCCAGAACCGCGTGCGGATTGCCTTCCAGCACGCTGCGGTCCATATAGGCGCCGGGGTCGCCTTCGTCGGCATTGCAGATGACGTACTTCTCGTCACCGGGTGCGGTGCGGCACTGCTCCCACTTGCGGCCGGTGGGATACCCCCCGCCGCCGCGACCCCGCAGGCCGGAGAGCTTGATCTCCTCGATGACCTGCTCGGGGGCCATCCCGCCGAGCATCTTGGGCAGCGCCGTGTAGCCGTCGATGGCAATGTAGTCCTCGATATTCGACGGATCGATAAGCCGGTTCTGACTCAGCAAGACCCGATCCTGGGCCCGATAGAACGGCACATCGGATTCTCTTGACACTTTCTTGCCGGAGGCCGGATCGGTGTAGAGCAGGCGCTCAACGATCTCACCCTTCTGCACCATGGCGCCAACAATTTCGGCCGCATCGTCGGGGCAAACATTACAGTAGAGGATGTTAGCCGGGTCAATCACCACGACGGGTTCCTGCTCACAGAAACCATGACAACCCGTCACACGAACACGAACGGTATCCGCAAGATTCCGACCCGCAAGCTCCCGCCGAATCGCCTCGGTCACTTTGAGACTGCCCGAGGCCTCGCCGCAGGTGCCGGCGGAAATCGTGATGGTCGTCCTCGGAGGTTGCTCCTAAGCCGACAGGGATTGACGCAGTTGGCCAAGATCGTCGGAAGTCTGGAGTCTAGGCATTGGTTGTCACCTCCTTCTCGGCGGCTTGCACCGTCCGAATCAGCTTTCGTAGTTTGTTAGGGTTCATCTTCGCGTGGTATTGCCCGTCCAGAACAACGACGGGGCCCAGAGCGCACGCTCCGAGACAGTTCACCCACTCCAGAGTGAACATTCCGTCGTCAGTGGTCTGCCCGGGCTCGATACCCAACTGCCCCTGAACTTCGTCAACCATCCGAGGCGCTCCGCGCACGTGACAAGCGGTGCCCATGCACACCGTCAGCACATGACGCCCACGCGGGGCAAGGCTGAAGGCCTTGTAGAAGTTGGCGACCCGATAGACCTCGATCACAGGAACCCCCAACTCCCTGGAGACAGTCGTCATGGCCTCCTCGGAAATGTATCCAAAGGTCTCCTGCACATCCTGGAGCACTTCAACAAGCTGCTGCGGCTGGCTCCGTCTGTTCTCCAGAATCATCTCAAGCGTGGTTTCGGACATGGTCACCTCCATAATGGTCTGCCCCCAGGCATGCACTGCTGCTTGATGGTCGGATAGGGTCGCGTTCTTGGTGAGAGCCGACGAACGGATAACAGTGGAAGATTGCTGATGACCTCATGACCTTTATGTGGTTCGCCTGCGCCATGAATAACCTCAGGTCAGTAATTGACAGTGGATATGGTAGTGGTTATAAGGAGGTGCGTTAATGCAACAAGAGTGCAGCCATAGTGCCTATATATCATAGGCACTATGTGGCCATGTTAGTACCTATACAATGCATCATAAGCGTGCACATATTAGAGGTCGAGCCGATGTCGAAAACTCCATCCAGGCCCCCGCACAACACCCCGCCGCGGTTCGGAGGCGATAGCTCCAAACGTTGGTATATCTTGCCCAGCGAGGAGTCCGATCCCCCGAAGATCGAGAGGGCTCTACGGGAGCGGATCAAGGAGTTGAACTGTCTCTACGGCATCACCCGGCTGACCGAGAGCGGGCCCGATTCCCTGGAAGAATTCCTGCAGCGCGTTGTGAATATCCTGCCTCCGTCCTGGCAGTATCCGGAGATCACCTGTGCCCGGATCACATTCCAGGGGCAGATATACAAGACCGAGGGTTCAAGGTCTCCAAGTGGCGACAGGCCGCCAGGATTACGATGTTCGGCGACCCCGTTGGGGAGGTCGAGGTGTTCTACACGGAGCAGCGCCCCGCCCTGTACGAAGGCCCGTTTCTGAGGGAGGAACGCGCCCTGCTGGACGCGGTGGCGGAGAACATCGGCGCCGTGGCAATGCGCCTGTCGGCCGAGAAGAAGCTTCAGGAAACGAACAAGCAACTGACCGTCGAACGTGAGGCCCTGCGGGAGGCCAATGCCGCCCTGCGATCGGTCTTGACCCGCATCAAGGAAGAGAAACTGAAGATCCACAAGGACATTCAGGCTAACGTCGAGAAGGTTCTGATGCCCATCATCTACGCCCTGCTAACAGAAGTCCCCAAGCCCCAGCGAAAGTATGTCGAGCTGCTCCGAGACAACCTCATGGAAATCTCGTCGCCGTTCATCAGCCAACTGACTCAGACGTACCATTCCCTGACGCCAACGGAGATCAGTATCTGCAACATGGTCCGAACCGGCCTGCGGAGCAAAGAGATCGCCCGGATGCGCGGCGTCTCCACCGCCACGGTCAGCCGGCACCGAGAACGAATCCGACACAAGCTCGGCGTCGCCAATACCGACGTAAATCTCACCACCTACCTGCAGACAACCATGTGAACGCATATCCCTCGCGGCGGCGCATAAAAAGCGGGGCCCATACCGCATGGGTACAGGCCCCGTAGAAATCCTGCTGTGGCCGTAAATCCTGCTGCCACGACATCGCTAAATCACTCGATCGGATTGCCGAAGGCGATATCGTCGATGTAGAGAACACCGGAGGCATTCTGGCTCGGCATGGTCTTGTCGCCGACGCCAATGGCCAGCGTCTGGACACTGCTGGGGTTGACACCGGCCGCGGCCAGATCGCTCAGCGGAATCATCCACTGTTGGTACGTGCCCGCTCCGACGGCTGTCATGGACGGATTCGTGAACGTCGCCGTATTGTTGGAGCTGTCTTTGACCGCGACGTAGAACGAGTCGATTCCATTACCGGCCGGCTGCTCGACGCCGATCGACGCCGACTGCCACGCACCGCTGACGTTGC
>CAYNQP010000461.1:0-3852 GCA_964399325.1 uncultured Pirellulales bacterium | reverse complement strand
GTGGTTGGGTCTCTATCTATTTGTCGCTGCGATCATTCTGATTTGGCTGCTCATAGGATTCTGGCCGACGTCCGTCGGGGGTACGGACAAGAGTTGGATCCAGGCGGAAACTCTGCTTGGCCACGACTTTAAGCTTGGCGATGAGCAGCGTCTGATTCTGTTGGTGGTGCTGGCCGGTGCTTTGGGCAGTTGCATTCACACGGGGACATCGTTTGCCACATACATGGGTAATCGCAGTTTCGTTGATAGCTGGACGTGGTGGTACGTGCTGCGCCCGAGCGTCGGGATGGCTTTGGCTGTCGTGTTCTATCTCGTGGTTCGAGGGGGATTCCTGCTGCTCTCAAACGGGACCGGGGCCGCCGACGTGAGTCCGCACGGTATGGCCGGGATTGCCGGCTTGGTGGGCATGTTTTCGAAGCAGGCCAGCGACAAGTTGGGTGAGATATTCGACAGCATCTTTCGGCCAGTGGCCGGCAAGGGTGACGATGTGCGGACGGACAAGATCGGCGAACAACTGCCGGTCGAGGAGATGATGATTCCGCTGGACAAAATGGCGTGTTGTCGGCTTGGACCGGAGAAGACAGAAAAGACCGTCACGCTCGCCGAGTTGCACAACATGTTTCAGGGCTTCGTCACGCGAATTCCGGTCCTCGACGAGAGCGGGGCCGCCCGATACGTCATCCACCGGAGTCTGCTGGACAAGTTCATCGCGCGCCGGTGTCTTAAGAACGCTGCCGACAAGAGCGAATTCGATCCGACGAAGGCGACGCTCGAAGAGTTTCTGGGGGAGGAAGAAGTGCGTAAGTATGCCGCTGACTCGATGGCGTTCATCCAGGCGAAGGCGACCCTGGCTGAAGTGATGGCCAAGATGCTCGAAAAGAAAGGCTGCCAGGACGTGTTTGTGACGGACACCGGGCGGCACGATGAGCCTGTGTTGGGCTGGATCACGAACGTTGAGCTTGAGAAATACTGCCGAGCGTAAAGGTCCTTTGGTACGATGTCATGTCACCTGTCTGTCTGCGGTTGTGGCCTCGTAATGTTGATGGGGATGTCGCGGTCGATGGAGCGGAGGTGGAGATCGTGCTGCGGGAAGGCGATCTCGACGCCGGCTTTGCGGAACGCATCGTCGATGGCGACGTTGATATCATGCCAGACCGGCAGGTTGTTCTCGATGCCGGAATAGCAGATGCGCAGCTCGAAGTCCAGGCTGCTATTGCCGAAACCTTTGAACAGGACGGTCGGAGGCGGATCCTTCAAGACGCGCGGATCTGAGTTTGCGATTTCGTAAAGCAGCCGCTCGGCCTTGCGGATGTCGGAGCCATAGGCGATGCCGACGGGAAAGTCGCGGCGCAGCGTGTTGTCCGAAAGTGTCCAGTTGATGAGGTGGCCTGTGATGAACTCTTTGTTCGGTACGATCAGCTCGCGCTGGTCCCACTTGCGAATGGTCGTCGCGCGGATCCGGATCATGGTGACTCTTCCCGTAACGTCGCTGACCGTGACGATGTCATCAACGCGGATCGGCTGCTCGAAGAGCAGAATCAGGCCGCTGATGAAGTTGGCAAAGATCTCCTGCAGTCCGAAGCCCAAGCCGACGGTCATCGCGGCGATGAGCCACTGGACCTTGCCCCACCCGATGCCGACTTCGCTGAAGGCCCACACGACGCCGATGATGACAAGGATGTAGCGGCAGAGGGTGATGATGGCAAAACGCACGCCGCGATCGAGCGGCAGGCGCCTGAGGATGACGATCTCCAGCAGGCCCGGAACGTTGCGCGCGACAATAACGGTCAAGAGGATGACGATGAAGGCAGTGACGGCCGCTCCGAGCGTGATGTCCTGCTCCAGAGTCTTGTACAGCGGATAGGCTCCCAATTTCGCAAATGCCGGCAGCACGTCGTTCCAGGTGTACCAGAAGCCCACGGCCAGGAAGATCGTCGTGGCGGCGCCGATCAAACGCCGTGTCTGCTGAGACATGTCAAAGATGGTCTGTTCCGGTTTGGCCTTGATCTCCGCCGGCTCGGGGGCCTTGGCCGGTGTAGAAGCGGTCTCGGCTTGCTGTGACTTCTGCTCGGCCGCGGCCTGACGTTTCTGCCGTTCCAGCAAGGCCAACCGACGCTGCGCGACCATGAGCCCGCGGACGAATAGGGCGCGGATCAACAATGCCAGAAGGATGAAACCGATGGTGTTGAGCACTCTTTCGCTCAGATGGCGTGCTCCGTAGAGGTAGCCCATGCCCGCCAGAATGGCCAGGGCCAGTGGTACGAGAAGGCACGAGGCATACCAGATATAGCGCAGACGATCGAGCCAGCCCCCGCGTTTCTGCTTCAAGTAGGGCTCCGTCAACGGCGACGTGGGGCGCAGCACGATCAGCAGGAATACCGCCAAGCCGGCAATGCCCATGATGAAGACCAGGCGGCCGACCGTTCCATACCAGGTGTCATCTACCTGTTGCGTATGCATGACTCTGAGGATGAACACCACGGGGACCATCAGGATGAAGAACCAGCGCAAATGCCGCCGGAAAAAGACCAACGGCTCTTCTCGCAGTCGAAAATGGTCCTGGGCCAGACCGTGCGGCATGGCCAAGTGGCGCAGGAAGCTGAAGACGAATACGGCGGCCGCCAGGGACAACAGTCCGGACGCAACCGCTCGAAGAAAGTCATCCGCGGCCACGGTGGCAAGTCGCCAGCGAATCAGCAGCAGAAGGACGGGCCACGTGGCCGCCAGCAGGGTGGTCAGTAGCAGGGCTTCGAAAGTCAAGAAGAACCTGTCCGTCTGGACCTGACGGACCTTTTCGGAGATGGCCTCGACACGCTTGTGTACCTTTGCGTGAAACGCGGCAGACGCCGCTATCACGAACACGATTAGAACGTAAGGCAGTGGATTAGCCGTGAAGTCGGTCCAGAGGCCGACGCCGGCCTGATGCCAGTTCGTCGGGGAAAGAAGCCACCCCATGGCCTGGGCCGTTTGCCTCACGTCGGAGAGGCCCAGGGCATGGCTGCTCTTGACCCAAAGGATGTTCGCATCGATGAAGTTGGCGAATTCCTCGACGGTCGCGACAAGTTGCCGCTCTTTGATATCGAGACTGACCAGCTTGGGGGCGTAGTCCAGATTGAGGAGGTCGGACAGTGCCCGTAGCGTCTTGCGCTGATTCTCGTAGTAGCCAATCGCTTCTTGCTTGACGGCTTCCCGCTGGGCCTTGCTGACCGATTCACCGAGCAGGGCATCAAGCTTCTCCATTTCATCGGTCCGGTCGCTCAGTTCGGACCATTTCTGATCGAAGTCGAAGGAATTGACCAACGCCATCGAGATCAACGAAGGTCGAGTTCGGATACGCTTCTGATTTTCGCTAATACTCGGGAGTTTGTCGCGTTTGCCCAGCAGGAGCACTCCCATCGCGTCGGTGACTCTGCCGATCGTCTTGATCTGATCGCGTGCCTCCTGCAAATCCTTGCTCACCGACGTGAGCTTGGCATTAACGGCCTCCGAGTACTTCGTGATTTCCTGGACTTTGGCGATCAACTCGGCCTGTTGTTGTGCGAGCTTGGCGTTCTCCTCGGCAATCGGCTGGATGGCCGGGTTCGCGTACTTCGTCTCCTGCTGGGCCCGGAGCGCCTCATTCTTGGCCGCCTGCGCCGCCTGCGCCCGCAGGGCAGTGGCTCTCTCCTGCCAGAACGCCACCAATTTCTCGGCGGCCGCCGATTGACGTGTGGCCAGATCTCTCTGAGCGGCGAGCAGGTCATTTGTGGCATCGTAGGACAGCAATTCCTGGGTAGCGGTGTCGATCCGCCTTTGCATGACATTCTGTTCGAGCTGCAGAAGGGTGCGGTTGGCCTGATCCAGGTCGGTTTG
>CAYNQP010000460.1:0-3855 GCA_964399325.1 uncultured Pirellulales bacterium | reverse complement strand
GGCGTTTCAGGGCTTTCCCACGATCATCTTCTTCTCGGCGCTGATCGCGATTCTATACCATCTGCGGGTTATGCCCCTGTTGATCAAGGCCTTCGCCCGGGTCTTCACCCGGCTGATGCGCATCTCCGGTGCCGAATCGCTGGTGGCCGCCAGCAATATCTTTGTCGGCGTCGAGTCCATGCTGACGGTCAAGCCGTATCTGCCTCGCATGACACGGTCGGAGACGTGCACGGTCTTGACGGCCGGCATGGCCACGGTGGCCTCCAACGTGCTCGCGCTATATGTCTTTACCCTGCGGAACCAGTTTCCGACCATCGCAGGACATCTGATCTCCGCCTCGCTCCTGTCGGCGCCGGCGGCGCTAGTGATGTCGAAGATCCTCCTTCCGGAAAGTGAGCAGCCCGAAACCCTGGGGATGCGCGTGGAGCCCTACTACGAGAAGGACAGCAGCCTCTTCGAAGCGATCATCAACGGGGCCAATGCCGGCGTGCGGATGATTGTGGGGATCGCCGCCCTGCTGATCGCCGTGCTCGGGCTGGTTGCCCTAGTCAACCTCGGCCTGGGCACTCTGGGCGACTGGATCAATCCGCTCTTCAGTTGGGAAGGTCAATGGTCGCTCAAGGCCTTGTGCGGCTATGCGTTCTACCCTTTCGCGTTAGTGCTGGGCGTTCCGCTGAGCGATGCCGGTCAGGTGTCGCGAATCGTCGGCGAACGGCTGATTGTCACGGAGGTGGCGGCCTACAACGACCTCGCGGTGGCGATGAAAGATGGGCTGCTGACCGACCCCCGGTCAATAGTGATAACCACGTATGCGCTGTGTGGGTTTGCCCATATCGCGTCGATGGCTATTTTTGTCGGCAGCCTCTGCGCGTTGGCTCCGCAGCGAAGCAAGACCATCGGACCGATTGCCGTCCGGGCCCTGATCGCCGCGACGCTGGCCTGCCTGATGACCGCCTGCGTGGCCGGGACGTTCTTCACCCAAGGATCGATCTTGTTGGGAGCATCGTAATGTTTGTACGCTCACCAGGCGAGCGCGAGGAACTCGTCGAAGGCGACGACTCGGTCCGGCGTGATGTCCACCAATGATGATTCTCAGCCAGACTAGCCGTCTCAGCCAAACTCACCGCCTGATAAGGATCGCTCAAAGACCGACGTCTACAGAATCCTGCGTCTCCGTAACCAGCCTGTAATACCGACCCCGATACCGCAGAGCAGGGCGGCGGCCGGCACGGGGACCGGGTTGGTCGTGATTCCGCTGCTGTCCGTCCAGATGTTGTCAACTACCCACGAATTGCCTGAGTCGTGAACGATCACATAGCTGATGTACTGTCCGACAGGTGCACCTACCCGGAGTGTGCCAGGACCGTTTGAATTATTGTTGGCGTACCGCAGGTTCCCCGGGGCACTATCTGAGTCGAGGAGGAATCCCGAAGAGTCATATGCCTCCAGATATAGTACGGTATTCGCAGCATAGCCAAGCTCGACAAACGTCGCATCTTCATTGTCAAAACCTATCGTGCCAGCATTGCTTGCACCGCCCATCCAAGCGCTCACATGATCATAGATCCAGAATTCACCACTGTGATGTTCCTCTCCACTCGGCCAGGAAGACGAATGGTATCTTCCCGTCGTCTCATCAGCAGCAACCCAACCATGTCCCGAACCGACGGCTTGAAATGTAATACCACTGTAGAACGTAGATATCGGTGCTCCATCATGACCGAGGAACTCTTCAAAAGTCAGGGTTACGTCAGCACTAGCGGGCAACGCGATCATCAGCGTCAAAGCAAAGAACAGAAACGCAATCACCGTTCCTCTTTTCATCTCGTCCTCCTCGAAGAGCATACTCTTGGCATGTAAAACAAGTCTATGTCAAGACTTGCACACGTGTGTGACAGCAAGACCCTGCGGGGTGCGGGTACCGTCGTGGGTGTCGCTGCAACAAGCAGCACAAATTACGCACTTATCCCAATTTAACATTTGTCCCCCAATTGTCAACAGAAAAAAAACGCTTCCACGCGGGTAATTTGCGCCCCATTCCTCCGTCCCGCCACAAACACGCCTTTTTCAGCGTTCTAAGGTATTGCCACGGTTGCCCCAAGGTGCCAAATCCACAAGGTTCTGGCGCAACGGCCGCTGGGCGTTGTCTCGGATGTCTGTCGGTGTGGCAGCCGCGACAGATTGGCTGTAGAATGGCGTAAACGTAGATATGTACAAGCCCGTCGGTCTCACAGGGATGCCTGGCTTGGTTGAGCCGACGTCGGCCATTTAGGCCTTGCGCCGGAACGCGAGCCGCCGGCACCCAGAAGGAATGCCAAGAATGAGACACAAATTTGCACTATTGTGGCGCGAATGTCTTTCACTGAATGATCGATTCCATTCGGAGGGTCGTAATGTTCGTACGCTCACTTGGCGACTGTAGCGAATTCGTCGCCGGCGACGGCTCGCTCTTACGCGAGCTGCTGCACCCGGACAAGGCAGCTCTGGAGATTCGCTACAGTCTGGCCCACGCGACCGTTCCACCAAGCCAAGCAACCAAACCCCACCGGCTCAACACGGCGGAAGTCTATTATGTCATCGCAGGCTCCGGGGCGATGTTCATCGACCACGACTCTCAGCCGGTCGGTCCCGGCAGCACCGTGTACATTCCGCCCGGTGCCGCGCAATACATCGAGAACGTCGGCGACGACGATTTGGTCTTTCTCTGCATCGTCGACCCGGCGTGGCAGCCCGAAGATGAGGAGATCCTGGAGGATGGATGATCCGCAGACGCCAAGCACGAGCACAATACGGCACCGCCGGAATGCCACTTGACGCCCCAACAGGGGTTGATATGATAGGTACATAACTACAGAGTCATGGCTGCAACTGGATAGCGAATCGTAAACAGCAGATGGAGGAACTGGTCGTGCTTAGAGAATCTGGCGTCACCCACCTCACCGAGAGGCTCAATGCCAAGAGCGCGGTCGACCACCCCAAGGGCAATCGCGCCAAACAAACCCAATTTTCGCGTTTTTGGCCTGAAAATGAGGATTGAATTGAGAAGCAAAGCCAAACAAAGCCAATTTCCGAGGCGAAGCCAACCGGCTGACTGTGTTGACCGCGCCGGCCGGAACGACGGCAGGCCCACTCGCCGACTGGGAATCCACCCTACTGCTGTCCAGGCAGTCGCCCTGCACACCGTCGCGCCAAACAAACCCAATTTAAGCGTTTCTGGCCTGCAAATGAGGGTCCTTTTGCGGAACAAAGCCAATTCATCGGGGCAAGACGGGGCGAGTCTTAGCCTCGGTCGTGCTGTTCACACCCGGAGACGAGCGGCACCTGACGGACACCGCCTTCCGAGACTCGGCGATGACCGACTGACTACTGGACTGCCAAGCGAAGGTGTCTGGCCACTCGTGCGTCACCCCTGCGCAGGCAGGGCTCCAGAAAGCTCGGTTGAAGACCTGGATTCCCGCCCGCTCGGCTTCTGCTCAGGGCAAGCTCTGCGCGGGAATGACAACCATGGTTGCAGACTCCAATTGGCTGTTCAATTCTCAGTAGATGGATTCCGGACCATTGACCGCTTATCACTTGAGACTTCGCATTAAGGGACGATCCGATGGAAAAACCAGATCAAGAGAAGAACCAAGAAGGACCCCGGTTCAGCCACGAGCAGTACGACATGCTTAAACGCTGTGCCGACACAGAAGACGTGACCAAGTGGAACAAGTGGCGACGCGAGCACCCCCACGACGATGTCATGCTCGAGGGGAAGGTTTGCCTGTCCCACTGGCCCCTAAAGGGGATAGATCTCGGCCAATTGAGGCCCCGCTCTGGCTCCAGCGATGTCAAAGATATCTCACGTGCCCAAGT
>CAYNQP010000459.1:0-3858 GCA_964399325.1 uncultured Pirellulales bacterium | reverse complement strand
GGATCAGCAGAAGACGCCTCGAAGAGCTCTTCCCACTCCTCCCGAACCGCAGCCACCTGGTCCATGTCCTTCAGTATGGAGACAGTCAAATCCTCACGCGACATGATGTTCTCCCTGTACTAGACTACGCTTGGCGTCATTCCGCAAGCAACGCAACCGCCACCACCGCATGACACTTGCCGCCAGGCCGGGTGAGTAGTAGTGAACCGTGCATAGCTGCTCCTCTTTGTGTACCCACTTACTCTTGTAAGAGCGAAACTCATTGCCGCAGTCGATTTCCGTCATACCACGTTCGATGGAATCCTCGATGAGCAACGAAAAATGGACAATGCCGGGACCCCATTGACGAAAGTCAGGGTCGAAACCTCTCTTGAGACCGCTCATCCTCCCCCTTCTCGTGACCGCCCAGTCGAATGAGACCGGCTTGGATCCCACGTACAGGACAGAAAGACTGCTCATTCCCTTTCGCGACAGGGCCATCACAACATCGGCAAAGAACCTCTGGGCCCTGGGGCTGCTAATGGCAGCGCCAGTTTCCAACTCCCCCTGCCAACTCCGCTGGCTCACTGAAATCGAATCCTCAACGAGCTGTGCAATTCCATCCTCCGACTGCGACGCATCGAGCCCCAGACGCACCAGTTCCACCTTGCCCTCGCGTTCCAAGCCCCTGATCTGTCGGCTGATATTGCGTCGGAAGCTTCTGGAGAGGCTCTCTCTGTATTCCTCTACCGAGTGGGGGAGTTCCAGAACAATGCTGCTCGGCGTGGCTTGGCACTCGGAGCTAATCTGCGACACGCCCGTGGCATTCCCATTACTGCTCGACACTAAGGCAGATGTTCTCAACACATTTGTCATACGGCAACAGGCCCACTTCTCGTCGGCGTGGTAGAGCTTCTCCAATGCGGCCTGCACGACAGGCATCCCGTGTGCGCGCTCGGCAAGAAGCACGGGACACTCATTAGCCAATCTCCGGTCTGCTATCATCACCGTCGTGATGGGCAACACCCCGAGCGCAAGACGCCTTCTGAGATACAGAGGAATAATCCCAACAGTGCCCTGGGAGTCTCTTACGACACAGACACGCAAATCGTTTGTCGGCTGCATATGCAGTGCCACATTGGCGAACCACTCATAGCTCGCACATGGACCCGCAGAAGACGCCTCGAAGAGCGTCTCCCACTCCCGCTGAAGCGTAGCAATCTGGTCCATGCTTCGCACTATGGAAACGCTTAGACGCTTGTCTATCATCGCACTATCTCCTCGCGGCACTGCGCTTTGCGATGCTGGCGAAGCCAATCCCGGCCGATTTCACGGACGCTTAGGAGCCTCCGGACTGCCCAGCCGGGAAGCAACGCGAGCAGCCGGTAGACCAACGGCGCGTTGGTCATCTGCCGAAGTGCCTCTTTCGCATCGCGGACGGCACCCATCCGCAAAAGGCATCGAACTCTCTCCAAGTGACAGTAACGAAGACGCGCTTCATACTCCGACCCGTGACGGCTCAGAAACCTCGCATCTTGGCCCCAAACACGATTCAAGACACGTACCCGTGTCTCGGCAACGTACATGCCGATGAAATCCGTCGAGAGACGCGGCGCGTTGTGCTCGTATAGCCAAGCCGTTTCGCAGTCAAGATAGATAGCAGATCCGATACCCGCAATCCTGCTGAAGCACTCCCAGTCCTGGCCGGAAGGCAGATCCTCCGGGAACCAGAGGATCCCGTCTGCCTTTCGGCGGTCGATCAGAACGGTTATCGTTGAGATCTGGTGTACGCGCATCTGGACCGGGTACATATCACCGATGAAGACATTGAAGTCGCTTTGGCCGTCCGGCAAAGGCGCAAGTTCCGAGAAATGCAAAGCCCTTTCCAGTTCCTCTGCCCAATCCAAGGACACACTCGTGCCAGCCTTGTTGTACCTCTGCCACCTGGCCAGTCCCTTGTGCACTTCAGTCCCGCTTCGACGCCGAACGCCGAAGTCCGTGAAACACAACACGGCGTCTTTGCAGGCACCCAGGGCGGCGCGTTGCAGGTAGAGCTTGTCTGGTGTCCACTCATCGTCGCTGTCCAGAAACGCAACGAGAGGTCTGCTGGACGCTTTGACACCCGTGTTGCGAGCGGCACCGGCGCCCCTGCTATCCGTGAGGATATAGCGAATTCGGTCCTCATACGCCGCCAAGACATTGCGCGTCCCGTCGGTTAACCCGTCGTCCACAACTATCACTTCATCACGTGGCTCAACGGCCGCAAGTACAGAGTCCACCGCCCGAGCGACCAGATGGGCTCTGTTATAGGTGGGGATAATTACACTGACTGCATCATCTGTCATAACCTTTGCCTTCTCACGACTCCCCAGATGAATGAAACCGGTTCGGATTGCAGGTAAAGGACATCCAGATCGGTCATTCCCCTTCGTGCCATAGCCGCCGCGATATCTGCGACCATGCCCCGAACCTTGAGGCCGCTAATGATGCGGCCGTCTTCTGATTGCCCATGCCGAATCCACAATAGTCTGTTTGCATAACGTCCAGCGAACCCAACACCCAGAATTGGTGGCGTGGTCGAAACACAACACTGCCCCCTCACGCCATTCTCCTACGGCTAATTGATGAATCTCTTGATGAATGGTCTAAGCAAGACATCCAAACGATTTAGCGGTGGATTGCTGTAGTACAGTTTTCTTAATTCAGCATAGTTATCATGGAGCAGTGACATCTGCGGATCGCTGATTCCTTTTTCGATGGCCACGTTATGAAGTCTGGTATTTGGTAATATTCTAATCCAACTCGCATATACTGTACCTCTTCCTTTGAGGACCCTATTTGTCCTTCTGGCAAAATACAAAGTCTGCAAGAGGCCGAAGAATGTTTCACCGGGCGGATTGATAAAGAAGTACAATACAATCTTGGAGTGTTTCAATTCCTTTGTGTTTGTGAAGAGTTCTACTGCCCTATCGATATCTGCCCTGCTAATCCCCTTATCCAATCCCTTCAGCGCTCCCTTTGACAAGCCGTCCGGAGAAAATTCAAACGACACGCATCCTGCGCGCTTGGCCAGAACCAGGAAGTTTTCGTCGATGTCTTGAATATTATAGTATGCACTCCATCTTACCTGCAGCTTCCTTCGGATGATTTCCTTGCATATTTCTTCGGCATGCTTACGCGGCGTGTTGAATACAGTGTCAACAAACGAAAACCTGTCTATGTGATATCCTTCCTTCAATTCTTGAATTTCATCAACTACATTGATAGGATTACGAAGCCTGACCTTCTTTCCACTGAGAAAGGGGTAGTTACAGTAGGTGCACTGCAGCGCACAGCCCCTCTTTGATTGAACACCGACACTAAATGAAAACCACCCCATTTCATCGGGATATTTCGACAACTCGAAGATATCTCTTCGAGGCATGAGAATGTCTTCCATATCCGGCAAACTTCGCGGCCCAGTGAATACTATGTCATCATTGTGACGGAAGAATATTCCTTTTACTTTTTGCGGATTGTCAAGATTATCAACCAGTTCTGGCAGGGTTTCTTCTCCTTCAAGAAATACCCCAAAATCGACTTCAGGATTGCGTGTCATTATGTCGCGTGAGAACATTGAAAAACTTGGTCCGCCCGCAATTAGAGTAGCGTGGGCCGACGTTTTTCTAATGCAGCGAACAACGGCCTTGAAATCCTCATAGAAGTCTATCATGTGCATACGAGCTGCATTATCGATGTTCCGAAGTGAGACTCCTACCACGTCAGGATTGAAATGAGTTAAGATGCTTTCCAATGCTGAAAAAGGTTCTATTTGTGTATTGAGATCTAGGCTCTGTCTGAAAACTCATTTGGTGGCCCATTTAAGGTACTGTTGAATGA
>CAYNQP010000458.1:0-3860 GCA_964399325.1 uncultured Pirellulales bacterium | reverse complement strand
TCGAGGACGCATTGTGGGTCACCGATCCCACCCCCACCGACATGCTGGGCCTGACGGCGCTTCACTGCACGCTCAATCGGTCCGAGAGGGACGAAGGACTGACGGATCTCACCGGTCTTGAGTACGCGACGAATCTGGAGACGCTGCACCTTCGTTTGAATCAAATCGGCGACATCTCGGCTCTGTCCGGCTTGAGCAATCTGCAAACATTGGATCTCTCACAGAACTACATCAGCGATCTGTCGCCTCTGTCCGGTCTGGACAGAGTGACGTACCTGAACCTCCACGCGAATCAGATCAGTGATATCTCGCCCCTGTCTGGGCTGAATAACCTGGAAACACTGATTGTCCGTCTGAATGAGATTACCGATATCTCGGCACTTGCCGGCGTGACGAATCTGCGCCACCTGGATCTCGGCCTCAATCGGATCAGCGACATCTCCCCTCTGTCCGCAATGAGCGAACTGTCGACGCTACGTCTGTGGTGCAACCAGATCCATGACATTGCGCCGCTGTCCGGTGCCACGAATCTGGAGGTCTTGGACCTTAGCGGCAATCGGATCAGCAACGTCTTGCCCTTGTCGGGTCTGAGCCATCTCTCGAACCTCGATCTCGAGAGCAATTTGATCAGTGACATCTCGCCGTTGTCCGCCCTGACCTCACTGGCGCGTCTTGATCTGCAGAACAACGGGTTGAACGAAGAAGCTCTTGAGATTCATATTCCCCAGATCATCGCCGGCAATCCCGGCATCGATCTGAGCTATGATCCCCCCGGCCAGCGTCGTCTGTTGATTTCATCGACGGCCGGAGGGTCGGTCGTTCGTCCGGGTGAGGGTGAGTTCATGTGCAGCAACGGTGAGATCGTCCTCCTGGAGGCCAGAGCTGATCCCTGTTGCGTCTTCGTCACTTGGTCCGGGAGTCTGTCGGACGCCATAAATCCGATGGACCTCGTCGTGCAGCAAGATCTTGACGTTCAGGCGATCTTTGCCACCACGCTGGACGTTGTCTACGTGGATGACGACGCTCCGGACGATCCCGGACCTGGAAACTCGGTGAGCAGCGATCCGAACGAAAACGGAACACCGCCGCATCCGTTCGATGCAATTCAGGAGGCGATTGAGGTCGCCGCTCAGGGCGCCACCGTCGTCGTCCGTCCCGGGACCTATCCGGAGAATATCAATCTTCTCGGCAAAAGCATCCAGCTAACTGGGATCGATTCTAATGAAACCCCCTTGCCCGTCATCGACGGCAGCGGCGCCGGGCCGGTCGTGAGCTTCATCAACGGCGAGGACCCCAACTGCATGCTGATCGGATTCGTCGTCACGGCAGGCAAGGGCCAGGAAACAGGTGCTATCGTGTGTACGCGAAGCAGCCCGACCATTGCCAACTGTCTGGTCGTCGGCAACCGCTCGTTCTATCCCACTGGGGCCGCGGTCTACTGCAAGAACAGCCAGGCCGTGTTCAGTAACTGCACCATTGCCGACAATGCCAACGGCCTGCAAGGGGCCGGGATCATGCTCCTGGATAGCCGCGTGGGGCTGACCAACTCGATCGTGTGGGGCAACACGCCGGAGCAGATCGCTCTCCGTGGCGACAGCGTCCTCTCGATCACCTATAGCGACATCGCAGGCGGCTGGCCGGACGTGGGCAATATCGACGCCGATCCGCTGTTTGCACAGCGTGGTTATTGGGCGGATCCGACCGATCTCAGCATGGTGGCCCCGGCCGGCAATTGGGACGCCGTCTGGGTCACGGGAGACTATCATCTGAAATCTCAGGCCGGCCGGTGGGAGCCCGAGACCAAGATCCGCGTGCAGGACAGTGTCACGAGTCCTTGTATCGACACCGGCGATCCGGCGATTCCGGTCGGGTCCGAGCCGGTCCCCAATGGTGACATCGTCAACATGGGCGCCTATGGCGCGACGACCGAGGCCAGCTTGGGCGGCTCCAGCCTCTGGCCATCTCACCGGTGACACCGTATGGCGTCCTGGGCCTATCAACCGAAGGCGGGACATCGCAAGCGGGCAAATCGAGGAAATACCCTTGAATTCAGTCTGGAATCGGCTATAATGAGTTTGTACACGGTGGGCATGACTCTCCCACACGTCAGGGAAGCTCGATAAGGAGGAGGAGGACATGAGACACGTGCTGTTTGCGCTATCGCTGTTGCCGTTTTTATGCGGCCCGGCAGCGGCTGAGGATCCAGTCTGTTTTCCGGATGCCAAGTTGAAGTATGCCGTAGAGAAAGAGTTGTGGATATTCGATCCGACGCCGACGGATATGCTCGGCTTGACTTCCCTGACTTGGATCCCAGATTGGGACGACCAGGATGACGGCATCAGGAACCTCACTGGGCTTGAATATGCCTTGAATCTGCAGACTCTGAATCTTCGATATAACCAGATCAGCGACCTCTCCCCACTGTCGGGACTGACCAATCTGAGGAGTATCAATCTCTCCCAGAACCAGATCAGCAATCTCTCGCCACTGTCGGGACTGACCAACCTGGAGTATGTGAATCTCCACGCCAATCAAATCACCAGTATCTCATCGCTGTCCGGACTGTTCAATGTGGAGACGCTGATTCTTCGCTTCAACGAGATCAGCAGCATTTCGCCCGTGACTGGCATGCCACGTCTAAAGGAGTTGGATGTGGGCGGCAATCAGGTCAGTAGCATTTCAGCCGTATCGGAATTGGCTCAACTATCCAAGCTGGCTGTGTGGCGTAACCAGATCACCAGCATCTCGGGACTATCCGGCTTGCCAAACCTTCGGATCCTGGATGCCGACATGAATCAGATTCAGAGCATATCGAGTCTGTCGGGACTGGACAGCTTGCAGGACCTGGACCTTCGAAGTAACCGAATCAGCGACGTCTCAGCTCTCTCCGGTTTGGGGAGTCTCAGGAATCTGGATCTGGGCAACAATCGGATCAGCAGTATCTCGGCATTGGTCAACCTGCCAAGCTTGGGAACGCTGGACCTGGAAGCTAACACCACGTTGAACCAGGAGGCTTACTGCAGTCATCTGCCGGAGCTGTACAGCCGCGGCGTCACACTGACATATTGGCCTAATACCGATCCCCCTGTCGGGATCCGGGCCTCAGATGGTTTTCACCAGGACAAAGTCGCCATCTCCTGGGACCGCGTGTGCAGCGGCCCGGTCTACACCAGTTACTACCGCGTGTTTCAAACGCGCGCCATATCAGATCCCAAGATCCCCATTAGCCAGTGGCAAACTTCCTGCAGCTTCGATGACACCACGGCCGAGCCAGGGACGGAGTACTACTACTGGCTGAAGACAGCGTTATCCAGCCAGGGCCTGAGCGCTGGTGATTACAGTGAGCCGGAGCAGGGCATGCGACGACAGGGGCACAGCCTAAGCGTATCGTCCACAGCAGGCGGTTCAGTGACAGCGCCGGGAGAAGACACCCAGGTATGCGCCGTGGAAGAGACTGTTAATGTTGAAGCAGAACCCATCGACTCAGCCTTATACATTTTCGCCGGCTGGACGGGCACGGCTGTCGATAGCGGCAAGGTAGCTGATCGTAGCGCGGCCTACACGGCCGTTACAGTGGACGGAAACTACACACTGAAGGCCCACTTCGTGACCACTCTTACGACGCTTTGCGTAGATGGGAGCGTTTCCGACGATCCTGGTCCAGGTGATGTTGCCGTCAGCAATGCGCAAGAGAATGGCACGCAGGAGTATCCGTTCGACACAATCCAGGATGCCATCGAAGTGAGCGCCGACGGAACTTCAATCGTAGTCGGCCCCGCAACCTACTGTGAGAACATTGACTTCCAAGGTAAGAGCGTCGAGTTGGTGGGAATGAGCGCGGCAGATCCCAACGGAGGAAC
>CAYNQP010000457.1:0-3864 GCA_964399325.1 uncultured Pirellulales bacterium | reverse complement strand
TGTGCATAAGCGCGCCGGCCACCAGCCGTTAACACCGGAGCAACGAGCAAGTCCGCGCCCAATAGGAACGCATCGTCCTCGGCCCGCAGTGTCTGATCATCAGGGTCGGCAAAGAATACCGGCCGCATTACGGGCAGCCCATCCCGCGACGATGCGTAGAACAACGTGTACAAATATGGCAGCAGCCTGTAACGTCGTTGGAGCGAGGTGCGACAAATGTCTTCAACTTCTTTTCCGAACGCCCAGGGCTCTTTGTTGCGCGTGTCTTTTGCGGTATGCGCACGACAGAACGGGAAGAAGGCTCCGACTCCCAACCAATGAGCGAACATCTGTCCGTCTCCATTGCCGACGAACCCACCGATATCCGGGCCGGTGAACGGCTGGCCGGACAAGCCCAGGTTCAAGATCATTGGCACCGAATAGCCGAGGTGTTCCCAGCTTGCGGTGTTGTCGCCTGTCCACGTCGCCGCATAGCGATGTCCCCCAATGAAGTTTGCTCGCGCCAATACAAAAGGCCTTTTGTCCGGGTTGGCCGCCTGAATCCCTTTTCGAGAAGCCTTGACCATGAGCATCCCATAGGCATTGTGATACATTGCATGCGGCCCTTGAGGCAATCCACCTCCACCGGCGTGGATGTTGTCTTCCGGCATCGTTTTCGAGGCGACGTTGAACACCGCCGGCTCACACATATCATTCCACACGCCGTCCACGCCGGTTGCTATGAAGTCCTGGTAGAGTCCGGCCCACCAGTCGCGCGTCTGCGGCCGAGTGAAATCGGGAAACGCACATTGACCCGGCCACACCTCACCGTTGTATTCGGTCCCATCGGCTTTCTTTACCCAGTGGTTTCCCGCACGGCCCTGGTCATAGACAAAGTACCCTTTCTCGGCCTTGACGCCGGGGTCGATCATCCAGACGGTCTTGAATCCCAACTCATGGAGGTTTCTGTTCAGCCCCGTCGGATCGGGGAACCCGTTGGGGTCAAAGGTGAATATCTTGAATTTGTCCATGTAATCGATATCCATCCAGATGACATCGCACGGAATATTTCTGCTGCGAAATCCCTTGGCGACTTCGAGGACGCGGCCGGCCGGATAATACGAATAACGACACTGGTGATATCCCAGGGCCCAGCGCGGAGGTAAAGGCATCTTGCCGGTCAGGTCGGCAAGTCTCTTCAGCACGGCCTGTGGGCTTTCACCTTTGATAATAATTGTCGGATACGATGGGCCTGCGGCCGCAAATTCAATTTCTTCGGTGAGATCTATCCGGCATCGATACGTCGTATCGGCCAACACACCGAACGCACTGCCGTCTTGGCGCACCGCCAGCACCCATGGGTGCGACTGGTAGAGTGACTTCGTAGAACGGTTGTAGCCATAAGCATCCGTGTTCCAGCACTCGACCACGGTGCCATTGCGCAGCAAAGGCCCAATGACCTCGCCGGTCCCGTAAAGGCTGGTACCCTCTTCGATATCAATCCGCACGGTTTGCCGGCCGTCGGCAGAGACGCTGTAGTCAGGAATCAGTTTCCACGACACCGGGGCGGAGCCTATGATCGCCACCGGCTTCTCCAGCGACAGAGAAGGTGGCAGTGCTTCTGTTACTGCACCTTTGCCGTAGAACCGCACAATTCCCTCGCCGAGGAGTTCCGACCGAGCCGCCGGCTCTGCAGAAACACAACCCGTCCACAAGCACAATATTGCCAACAACGCAACAAACGCTTTGACTCGGGACTGTCCTGCTACCCGCCTAAGTAGACCCTTGCTGTGTGTCATTTCATTGTCCTTAATATGCCTGTTTTTAGCATTCGTGTGTGTTGTCTATTCTGCGCCAAATCAGCATTGTGGAGATCATCCATTCATCACGAAAGCGTAGCCTTTTCAAGGTTCTCCAGCATATGTCTCCACGCCTCATATTCATAGCCGCATTGTGACCGGGATGGGCCCGAAAGGCAAACGGAAATCCAGCGGCCGGTGGCGGGCAGGTACACTGCATGTTTGTAGGTAGATTCTGCTAACCGGTGGCCACGTTTGTCATTTCGACTGGAGGACTGCCACGGGCAGGCCGAAATGGAGAAATCTGGCCCAGGACGAAGTGAGTGCTCATTCGCAACCCGATGTCTCGACTCCGCTTCGCTCCGCTCGACATGACAAGGGGGCTGATCGTCTGCGTTACCCACAAGCGTGCCGTGCACTCGTGGCGGACCTTTGAGCCGGGCGGCCCGTATTTCCTGCCGTTCTTCGTCGGATGGAATGGCCACCATGCCTTCCCGAGCCTCCTTTTTTCTCTTTTTGCTGTTGACGCCAGTGTTGCGGTAGTTTAATAGATACTAAAACGAATGGCGTTGTTGTGTAACAGAAGATGTTTCGAGCCATACGAGGGAGGCAAGATGGCCAAACAAGCGAAATACCAGACGAAGGGCCGCAAGGCGAAAGAGGCGGGCAGGGTGGTCAGGCGGACGATCCCGGCGCAGGGGCAGATCACCAAGGCAAGGCCCCGCCGTAGTTGTCATGACTGCGTGTTCTGCGTAACGAACCTGCTGCTATGGGCGCGGACGATCCTGTCGGGTTTCCCGGTGCTGGGGCAGTGTTCGAATCACCCGGACACGCCGGGCCAGTGGCGCGAGGTCCCGGGCACGCCGTGCCGCAACTTCCGCCTGAAGGTTCTCCGCGTGGAGCCGCCGGACCCGCCCAATGACAAGATCCGCTACATCCCCCTGACCCGCGGCCTCCACGCCATCGTCGACACCGAAGACTACGAATGGCTCAGCCAGTACAAATGGCAGGTCCAGCCATCGGCGAATCACGGGACGTGGTACGCCAAACGAGGATATCGCGGCCGCCTTATACTCATGCACCGCGAGATCATGAAGGCGCCTCAAGGCATGTTCGTCGATCACATCAACGGCAACGGCCTGGACAACCGCCGCTGCAATCTGCGCCTCTGCACGCCCAGGCAGAACTCGTGCAACAAGAGCAAGCAGCGTAATGCCAGGCATAGGTTCGTCGGCGTTTGGCCCTGTGGAAAGAACACGTATCAGATCGCCGTCATGCACAAGGGCAAAACACATCGCGGCGGCACGTTCACCGACGAAGTCGAAGCCGCCAAGGCCCGCGACCGCCTTGCCCTCGAACTGCACGGCGAATACGCCCGCCTGAACTTCCCGCCGGAATGCCCAGCCGAGGAAGAAGCGTAGGGTGGGTTCTCAACCCACGCGGGGGCTTGACAATCAAGGCGTGACCCCATTGAATCCCTGTTGATGCGGCTACGGTATGTACCGGTAGATGTCTCTGCGGTGCAGGCATCGGACGAATATGAGGCTGTCTTCGTGGAAGACTAGGCCAATGCGATAGTACCGGTCGCCTCCTTTGAGTTTCTTAAGATTCTCCACCTGCGATAGTGTGGGTGCCTCCTCGGCTTGCGCGATGGCCTTACGGATACGCTTGCGAGTCCCCGGATCGCGCAGCGCTTCGATGTCTTTGAGAAAGCTCTTCTTGAATTGCGTCTTCAAGACTCGCTCTCCAGGGCCTCGATCACTTCGGCCTTGTCGACCAGAGGACCGTCTTCGGCCTCCTTGATGGCCCGGGCCAGGGCACCGTCCTCGACCGCCTCGACGACGACATCGTACAGAAGGTCCCGTCTCTCCTGGAAAACCTCCAGCAGGGCCTGTTTGACCAATCCCTTCAGCTTATCGTCATCGATAGATATCGAACTCATCTCTTCACTCCTACTCTGCCTGCGATTTGGAGTCAGCCAACTCTGGTTGTTATTCCATTATACCGGGAGAACCCCTCTCGAAGAAAGGGCAAATCCTCGCGAACATCGCTCGCCAGCGAAGTCGAGGCCGCCAAGGCCCGCGAC
>CAYNQP010000456.1:0-3889 GCA_964399325.1 uncultured Pirellulales bacterium | reverse complement strand
CGACAGCACAGCAGGGCACCCAGAAGCGATGGACACATATCGAGTTCGTGGAGCACTACTCCTTCAACGGCCCGGTTCTCGAAGGCAAGGACTTGAGCGGCATCGCGTGCGTCTCGCCGACGCGGTGTCTGGTCGGCGCCGACGAGAATCGCATGGTTCAGGTGGTCGAGCTGTCCCGGCCGGACAAGGCCCTGAGGGTGCTGCGAACCGTGGAACTCTTGAGCTCCGGTGACGAGATCGATATTGAAGCGGTTGCCGTTGAGGATGGCTCCTACTACATCATTGGCTCGCACGGTATCGGCAAGAAAACCGGTGCGGTCCAGAGCAATCGCTACAAGATCATTCGCCTCGGAGTGAACCGCGTCACAGGCATGCCGGTTGGGGGGGCCAACGGCCTTCAGGTGGCGAGTCTCTCCAACATTCTGCGCGCGGACCCTGTCCTCGGCGAGCACTTCGAAAAGCCTCTTCAGCAAAAGGGTGTCAATGTTGAAGGGCTGGCCATCCGAAACGGTCGGCTCTTTGTGGGCTTCCGCAACCCGAACCTGGGCGGTTATGCCTACGTTCTGGAGATTGGGGCTGACGACGTTTTTGCCGGGACGGGAGAACCTCGGTATGTGCTTCACAAGCTCTTGTTAGGCAACGGATTGGGCATTCGGGAACTTGTTGCGGTCCGTTCGGGCTTTCTTATCATCGCCGGTAACGCGGGTTCGGAGCCATCAGAAGACTACCCCGAGGCCGTGGATTACAACCAAGGGCGTGGTTTTTGGATGTTCAGTTGGGATGGCAAAGGCTCGGATGTGAACGAGATCGGCCGGATACCCAACGCGCCTGGAAAAGCGGAGGCCATGACTGTATTGGATGAGTCGGATGATCGTGTGACGGTGCTGATTCTCTACGACGGCGCCAAGAACGGCCAACCCTCCGCCTACCGCATAGACTGATTCACTTCTCCGGGTCCGGGCATGCTGCAAGATGAGTCCAAGCTTGCGTTTAACTGCCGGCCGCCAGTTGCCGCACCCTGTCGATTCGTCCGGTTGCCTCGGTGCCTCAGGTGATAAGTGCGTCGCGCCACATCACGCAGGGCGTCGTCGACATGGTCGCAGAGAAATGGGACGGTGCGGCCGGGGCCCTCTCGGGCATCAGCAAAGTCGTTGCCGGTGATTCGTAGGAGATCCGCATCGTCGCCATTGCCGTGCTGAGCTATTCGGCGGGTTTTTCCGGGAAGCCGCCGGCCCGTCGCAGGCGGTTGTCGCGCTCGATCAATTCCTGGAATCGCTGTTCCGTGACCCACTCGACGTGGGAATCGACGAACAGGACATTCCGGCCGGCGGGGTGGTTTCCTGCCCGGTCGTGGACCATGATGATGCCCGGCTCGGCAGAGGTGCCGCCGGTATCGATGCCGCGATAGACGTAAGACTTGTAGTCAGGTCTGTACTTCATTGCCGGACAAATCAGACCTGAGCGAGAAAACTCGGCCTTTTCGACCAGCGTCTCCAGCGAGGGTGGCCATTTGTCATCGTAGTCATTGGCATAAATCAACATGGCCTTGCCCATGCCGCTCAGCGTTGTGCCGCAGGCGTACCGCAAGAGTGACGCGCGCATCTCGAACAAGCCGGGTGTGAGGAAGTTGGCCACCAGGCGCCGGGATTGTTGCTCGTCAAGCGCCAGTCGCAGGCTGCTACCCTCGACCGCCGGCGTGAACATAGCCAGAGGCGTCTCCAGATCGGGATACGCCTGCTTGAGCGCTGGGATATGACTGACAAGCGTCAGGCTCGTCGCCAGAAGATCCTTCAGTGCGGCTGCCGACGCGGCGTCGGCGGAGTCGACGTACAGATTCAGTGACGCCGCCGGCGGGAGGCCGAGGTTGATCGTCGCCCAACGCAGCCCTCGAACGAGGGCGCCGTCCTTGATTTCGACGCCTTCGCCCAGCGCCGACGGCAGCATCACTTCGAGAACGCGGCGGTAATCGTTGCTCGGTATGACGAATATGCTGACTGCCGCCTGTGTGGCTTTCCCGGCGGCCTGACTCAATTCGGGGCGAGATACCGCCGGCCGCTCCTGCCAACGCTGTATTGTCCACTCGGGCCCGGCGACAAGCAGTCCGTCCTTGCGAACGGCACTCGTCTTAGTGCCATTCCATATGGTATTGAACCAGTCCTTCATGGCGGCTTCGTCGAGACGCGCTGTGGTGGGCACCGCCAGCAACATATCCTCGGTGCTCAGAATGATAGAGAGTGTCTGTCCGCCGGTTGCTCTGAATTGGGCCACGCGCGGCTTCCACGTCTGAGCCAGGTGCCCTACGATGCCTTTGACCTGGCCAATCTGTTCAGCGTTCATGGTGCTGGCCGCGGTCTCGACCGCCATCTGGCTCAGCGCATCGATATCAACGCGGGTCATGTCGATCCGCACGACTGCCAGCGTTTGTTCGCCGACACATGGCGCCAGTCGGCCGATGTCCTGGTTCTGTCCGGCCACCGCCGGCACGATTAGGCCGAGAAGAACGAAAGCGAAAAATGCATGAGTCTTGTGATGAACCATGGTGGTCCTCCTGTTTTTCGTGTCTCTAAGAAACGACGTCTTCATCGCCGCCGGTTATCTCAGTGTGATTTCATAGCGCAAGCCGTCCCTGGGTCCTCCGTCGGGTGGAATGGGGCTTTCGAGGATGGCTTTGTCTCCAGTCAGTTCATAGTGAAATGGCTTGCCCCGGAGGGGATCGGCCGGGACGGGGACCTTCGTGATGTCAGTCAGAGCGCCAGGGAGCTTGCCTTCGTGATCGGCCGCGTACATGCGCATGGCTTCGATGCAGCGCAGCAGCGCGATGTCGCGCGCCAGGCGCGTGCGAAGGAAGCTGATACGGGACATCGCCGGCAGGGCGGCTGCCAAGGGGCCGCTGTCTTCCCAACAGTTGAATAACGCCTTTTCGGCTTGTTTGAGACCGACGACAGCCTGCGCGTACGGGACGTAGGCCCACTTGAAACACAGGTCTCGCACGCGGCGGAATTCGTGATGCTGATCGAGCAGGATGACGTACAGTACGGGCCAGGATTCCACTGTGTCAGCCGGATATTCTCGTTTCAGCAGATTCGCTTTGGCTTGTGGGTAGCGCTCCATCATCTTGGCAGTGACAGTGGTCTTCTCAATCCATTGGCCGGGCTGATTCCACTCGACACCCGCCAGCGCCATGGCCCTCTGCCACAAGTCCATGGCCTGCGCATTGGACAGCACCTTGTCGTCGAGCGTCAACAGCTCGGGCAGTTGGGCGTAGAGAACCGCCGATTCCTGCTCCATCGAAGGACGCGGGTCGATCGGTGGGTCGGGCAGAACCGCGAGGGCCCAGTAGAGGCTCGGGGCGTCGGGCGCTTGGATCAACGCTTCGACCTGGCGTGCGATCCCGGCGGCAATGCCGACGCCGACCAGATGCTGAATCAGCGATGGGCCGCCGCCAACGTCCCGCGCCATGCAAAACCCCATTCGCAACGTCTTCAAGGCCGCGTCGAAATCTCCGTCGTGGACCTCGAGCCTGGCCTTCAGCACCAGGAGTCGGAAGAGCGTTCGGTACTGGCCGAGCTGGGGCATCATGTATTGAAGGCCGTCTTCGCGGACCGGATACTCCCAACTGCACGTCTCGCGCTGCGAGGCCATTTCGAGATAGTCGAAGGTCTTCTTGAACCGGCCGATAGCGGCGCGGACTTCTTTCAGAGGCAGATCCTCGATAGGACTGTCGTACCATTGACGCAAGGTATCTCTATCAAGAGCATAGGGTCCGCTGTTGGTCTCCATAGACTGGGCGACAGCCGTCTGATACAGTGAGGCGGCATTGCCCGGACGCTGCTCCATATACGGCGTTTCGAGGCGGTATTGCAGGGCGTAAATCGGCTCGGGCGACGGT
>CAYNQP010000455.1:0-3893 GCA_964399325.1 uncultured Pirellulales bacterium | reverse complement strand
GGGGCCCTTTTTCCACCTCAAAGCCCGCGACCCGGGAATCCCCCGGCCCCAGTCGGTTCCTTGCCAAGCCGCAGGCTCATGCGCACGTCAATAGCTGCGCATAGGGTTCTGTTGGCGGTGGACCAAACCGAGCCGGCCCTCCCATCCTTCAAGATGCCCTGGACGTCGCGAGATGTTTACTCTGCCGCCAATCTTCTCTATCATACCCGCTCGGAGCACAGTTGAAGGTTAACCGTACTGACTGGCCAACACGTTCCGGCAGATCGCAGGCAAGGGCGCAAAGCATCAGATGTCGCAGCAAAACCACAAGGTGCTGTATCTATCCAAAGGCGGGGACATCTCCGGGGCCCAGAGACAACTGCTCTATCTGTTGAGAGGGCTCGACAGAAACAAATTCACCCCCATCGTACTGTGCACCGAAGACGGCCCCCGTCAGCAGGATCTTGCTGGGACTCATCCGGGACGCGGATCTAAGAAGACGGATCGGAAACAACGCCCGGGCGTGGGCTCAAGAGAACCTGAATCATCTGCTGTTGGTGAGAGACACGCAGAATCTGTATGAGAGATTGCTGCGCGGTTGAATTATCCAAGGGCCGGCTTTCGCCCGTCTCGCGGGCCTGTCGGCCCTCCCGGCCAATCTTCGGCGCCGGCAGATCCCGGGTACTTCCGCCGACAGAAGATGCGTAATCAAGCACCCCCCTCCTCTTACCCAATCACCCCACACCCCTGTCCACCGCTTCCACGAACGAACCGACACAAGGTTGCCTGCTATGACATCTCTATTAGCAATCATAAGGAAATATTCTCGTGCAGGTCCGTGCCGGACTCTTGCCCCAGACTGCTCGTAAGGCTATGATCAATCGGCACTTGCACCTGAGAGAAAGACATGCACCGCACCGAAAGACATCGCTTGCAGGGCCCAAATTGCTACTATATAGTAGTTACTACGAACAGTCTTTAATAGTACCTGTCCGGCTTGCGGCCGGCCCTTAGCCTGATACCCTTTCTGCAGGGGGATACGGATGAATCGCAAGATCGACACCCTCGACAAACAGAAGCTGAGCAGAAAGATGGATGCGTTCCAAATGAAGTGCCACGAAGAAGGGCTGAAAGTCACTCCCCAGCGCGTGGCGATCTACCGGGCCCTGCTGGAGACGGATCAGCATCCCTCGGCCGAGGCGGTCTTTCGGCGGGTGCGCCAGGTCTTCCCCAGCATCTCCCTGGATACGGTCAACCGGACCCTGCTGACGCTGAGTGATATGGGCGTGGCCTTCGTGGTGGAGGGGTCAGGCGGCGCCAAGCGCTTTGACGCCAATGTCACCAGCCACCAGCACTTCAAGTGCGTCAAGTGCGGGCGGATTGTCGACTTCCACCATGAACCCTTCGATCAAATTCCCGTACCAAGAGACCTTGCGGCCCACTTCACCGTACTGAGGGCGACCGTCTACATCGAGGGCGTGTGTGACCGGTGCGGCCGGAGCAAGGATTGACATTGGGAACCTGTAATTGAACCGTTTGATACCGCATGTGAATGGAGGTCATTGATGAGTCTGAAAGGCACTGAGACGGAAAAGAACCTGCTGACCGCATTTGCGGGGGAATCCCAGGCCCGGAATCGTTACACCTACTATGCCAGCAACGCTAAGAAGGAAGGTCTCGAACAAATGGCGGCCATCTTTGAGGAGACCGCCAACCAGGAAAAGGAGCACGCCAAGCGGCTGTTCAAATTCCTGGAGGGCGGCGAGGTTGAGATCCAAGCCGCCTTCCCGGCCGGCATGATTGGGACAACGCTGGAGAACCTCAAGGCCGCCGCGGCCGGTGAGCACTATGAAAACACCGAAATGTACCCCAATTTCGCCAAGGTGGCCGAGCAAGAGGGATTGGCCGAGGTGGCTGCCGTCTTCAAGATGATCGCCGTGGCCGAGAAGCGGCATGAGGACAGGTACGTCAAGTTAGCCAAGAACATCATGGACAACATCGTCTTCGAACGCCCGACCCCGGTGCGCTGGGTATGCCGAAACTGCGGCTATGTCCACGAGGGTCCCGCGGCGCTGAAGGTCTGCCCGGCTTGCGCCCATCCGCAGGCGCATTTCGAGATTGAGGCCGCGAACTATTGACGGCACACTCCGGACAGGGCACGCAACAGCAACGGGCCGCGGCGGCAGTGACAGGATGCCGGGGCTCAGGTCAAGACAAGGAGAGCACTATGAAAGAGCGAGCAGGCTTGGTGACATTCAAAGGAAATCCACTGACCTTGGTGGGTAACGAAGTGAAGGTGGGCCAGCCGGCGCCGGACGTCGGACTCCTCGCTAACGATCTGGCGACCGTGAAACTGTCGGCGTTTCGAGGAAAGGTCTGCATCATCACATCCGTGCCGTCGCTGGATACGCCGGTCTGTGACACCGAGACACGCCGATTCAACGAGGCCGCTGCCAAACTGGGTGACGATGTGGTCGTGCTGGCCGTAAGTATGGACCTGCCGTTTGCCCAAGGGCGCTGGTGTGGCGCCGCCGGTGTGAAGAATGTCAAGACCCTGTCCGACCATCGCGACGCGGCGTTCGGCACGTCCTACGGAATGTTGATCAAGGAACTTCGCCTTCTGGCCAGGGCCGTATTCGTGGTGGACAAAGAAGGTACGGTCCGCTATATGGAACTCGTCAAAGAGGTGGCCAGCGAGCCCAATTATGAAGCGGCTCTGGCGGCTGCCAAAGAATTGCTTTAGGCGGGGCTAATCGCGCAGGGCAGGTGAGAGCGTATTCCAAGAGGTTAGCAGAAATGAGACAAGTCAGACCCAATGTGTATTCCGTCGGGGCCATCGACTGGGACCGACAGCTCTTTGACGAGCTGATCCCATTGCCCGATGGGACCAGCTACAACGCCTATCTGGTTCGAGGCCGCGACAAGACCGCGCTGCTGGACACTGTCGATCCGGAGAAGACGGAGGTCTTGCTTGGGAACCTCGTCACGGCCGGCATCGACCGCCTCGACTACGTAGTCGCCCACCACGCCGAGCAGGATCATTCGGGCTCTATCGGCGATGTCCTGACGCTCTATCCCGACGCCAAGGTCGTGACCAACGCCAAGTGCCGGTCGATGCTCATCGACCTCCTGCAATTGGAGGAGAGTCAATTCGTCACGATCGACGACAATGAGACCTTGTCCCTGGGCGACAAGACACTTCAGTTTGTCAATATCCCCTGGGTTCACTGGCCTGAGACCTTGGGCACGTATCTCCCGGAGGACAAGATATTCTTTTCGTGCGATTTCTTCGGCTCCCACCTGGCGACCAGCCGCCTTTTTGTCGAAGATGAGCCGCTGGTCTACGAGGCGGCCAAACGGTACTACGCCGAGATCATGATGCCCTTCCGGACGGTAATCCGGAAGAACCTCGACAAGCTGAGCCGGCTCGACATCGACGTCATCGCCCCCAGTCACGGGCCGGTTTACGACCGGCCGGAGTTTATCATCGAGGCCTATCGAGACTGGGTCAGTGACGACGTCAAGAACGAAGTGGTGCTGCCCTATGTTTCCATGCACGACAGCACACGGAAGATGGTGGAACATCTCGTCGAGGCGCTGATGGAGCGAGACATTGCGGTCAGGCCGTTCAATCTGGTCGCGACCGACATCGGCAAGCTCGCCATCAGCCTGGTCGACGCGGCCACGATCGTGCTCGGCTCGCCCACCGTCCTGACCGGGGCGCACCCCAAGGTGGCCTATGCCGCCATGCTGGCCAACGCACTGCGGCCCAAGGCCAGATTCGCCTCCATCATCGGCTCGTATGGCTGGGCCAGCAAAATGGTGGAACAAATCACCGGATTGATCCCGAACCTCAAGGTGGAACTGATTCCACCTGTGGTCGCGAAAGGATATCCGCGCGACGAGGATTTCGT
>CAYNQP010000454.1:0-3899 GCA_964399325.1 uncultured Pirellulales bacterium | reverse complement strand
TTGCTCGGCCAGTTCCTGGGCCTCTTCCCGCGTCTGGGCACGGGCCTGGATCGTCGCGAGCACCCGGCATTCGCTTGTCTCGGCGCCCTCGACCGTGATGGACCCGTCTCGCGTTCGAGCCTGGAACGCCAAGCCCGATTGCAGAGGGGCCGACAGCTCGACCTGTCTCTCGTGCTTGGCTGTGGGGCCGTAGCCGCAGCCCTCAACATAAACACAGGAGCTTGCCAGGAACAGCGTTAGGCCCAGCAGGCAGGCTAATGAGATGCGTGTGCGAAGTCCTTCTCTCATGTCTCCTTCTCTCTTTCTGTGCCGCAGGTGACGTGACGTCTGTGTTTTCATGTCGTTTCACGGACATTCTGCCGGTGTCCACCGCACGCCGCACTGAGCCCGGATTATATACTCTCCAGGCCTCTCCGGCGCGTACATTTCGATCGTGCACTCCTTCTTGCCTGTTAGTCGAACGGGACGTCGAGAAGATTTCAAGCCGACACGATTTTTTTGTCTCCAACGTCAAGATTGTGTCTCCCGGAATCGGTCCGTGTTCCAGGGAGGTCGGGGCGGTGGGGTCCGAATTCAGGGGGCTCTTCCGTATTCCATGCGGCGAAGAAAGGGCGTTTGACACGCGATATGACGACAGGTATAATCCCGCCCCTGTTGCGTTCCCTTCTGCAACGATGCGGTTGGCACATGGTGTTGACAAAGAAACCGCATGGGCTAGGGCCCATCCTGCGATGGAATGGACTATGATTGCGGAATTGACTGTTGCTGATCTTGCTCGACCTTGTGAGAAGAGGCTGGCTCTACTGTACGATGCGGCCCTGGTGGCGGGGGGCTCCGTCCTGATCGCCCTCTGCACGCAAGTGGCTGTGGGTACGCCGGTTCCGATCACGGGCCAGACGTTTGCCGTGCTGATGGTCGGCGCCCTGCTGGGATCGCGGCGCGGCGCGCTGTCCGTGCTGGCGTACATCGCCCAGGGGCTGGCGGGATTACCCGTGTTCGCCTATGGAAACAGCGGCCTGAAGGCCCTTGTCGGTCCGACGGGCGGCTATCTGGTCGGTTTTGTGGGAGCCGCCTACGTGGTGGGGGCCCTGTCCGAGCGGGGGTGGGATCGCCGCGCCGGCACCACTATCCTGGCGATGATTCTCGGCAATATTGTACTTTATGCCGGCGGCCTGACTTGGCTGTCTTGTCTCGTATACCTGCTGGGCAAGCCGCTGGGCGGCGTTCTGGCCATCGGTTTCTATCCGTTCCTGTTCGGTGACGTTCTGAAGATCGTCCTCGCGGCGGCCCTGTTGCCGGCTGGATGGAGGATCATTCGCCATTTTGGATTTGAAAAGACCGGCCGGATATGGTAGTCTCGTTTTCGCCTGTCCAGGGCGGGCTTCTTTGGGGAATAGTGTAATGGTAGCACGACTGACTCTGGATCAGTTAGTCGAGGTTCAAGTCCTCGTTCCCCAGTTTCTACCTCGCAGAGCTCAGCGGGGGTCGGGTAGGCGGATCAACTCATAGAGGCCCGATCCTGCTCGGCGGAGCTTTCCCATTTCGACGAGCTTTTCCCATACTTCGCGCGGGTACTGATTGGGCGGCTGGATCGCCACGATGTCGGAGCTGCGGCCGCCGCTGAAAGGACCGCCGCCGAGGCTGGATTCCTCGTCGAGCTTGGTCAGTTTGAGCCGTTTCTTGAAGGCCTTAAGCGCTAGCTTGAGGTACGCCGGTGTCAGGGGATTCTCGGGAACGTCGTCACTCATTGTGTTTCTCCTGCATGGGCCGAGCGGGGCCAGGTTCTTGGGGTGGGGCGGGCTTCAGGCCAAAGGCGGCGCTGAGTTCGTCGATAATCTCCTGACTCATGGCGACGTGCCCGCCGATAGGTTGTGCGTCGAGCACGGCTTCGGCCGAGTATTCCAGGACCTCCAGCTTGTCGAACGCCGACAGCACGCTGTCGCCGACGACCATCACCCCGTTATTGCAGAAGACCGCCGCCGGACTTTGCAGCGTCAGGGTCCGCACTAACCGCTCGAAGTCGTTGAAGACCGTCTCGAAGGGCAGCAAGCCCACCTCTCGTACGAAGACATAGCTTTCGGGGATCGTGTAGGTGTCGATGCTCTGCCGGCACACACTGAAGGCCATCGCGTTGATGGGGCACGCGTTGACGATGGCCATCACGTCGGGATGGGCGTCGTAGATCGCTTTGTGGGCGAAGACCGCCCGGCTGGGATGCTTGCCGCATTCCTTCTTGCCCTTGCGGATCATGACCAGCTCCTCGGGCAAGACCGAATGGCGGTCCAGCGGAAACGGGGTGATTAGAAACTTGTCGCTGTCGATGCGTGCCGAGAACGTGCCTGTGGTGGTGGTCAGCAGACCCTGGCGATAGCCCCGCTCGATGAACTTGCAGAGCTGATTGCGCAGTTCCTTTTCGCGAATCCCCATCATGCTTGGGTCGTACTCGAATGCTTCGAGCGGCACATCGCTCTGACCCTGCAGTTGAAGCTGCTGATCGGACAAATACTGCGGCTCAGCGAGGGTGTGGGCCTTGATGAGGACTTTGCAGCACATCTCCAGCGTCTCGAACTTCTGAAAGGCATTTTGGAGGTTCGCGCCGCCACAGCAGACGCCGTGGTTCTCCAGAATGACGCTGTCAAAACCCTCGGCGTACTTCTGGGCGATCTTCTTGCCGAGGTCTTCGCTGCCGGGCACGCCGTAGGGTGCAAAACCTACGGCCCCGTTCGACCGCCAAGCCTGGTGGAAAAGCTTCGTGTCGGGGATCTTGTGCGCGATGCTAAAGGCCACCAGCGCCATCGGGTGGGCGTGGACGATCGCCTTGAGATCGCGCCGCACGGCGTAGATGGCCCGGTGAAAGGGATATTCCGAGGAAGGGCGGTGAAGCCCCTCGACCTGGCCGTCGGCCCGCACGCAGACGATGTCGTTGGGCGTCAGCGTGCCCTTGTCGATGCCGGTCGGCGTGATCCAGATATCCCCGTTCTCGTCCAGGATCGACAGGTTGCCGCCGGAGGTGGTGGTCATCTTGTAGCGATAGATTCGCTGCATGGTGAGCACCAGCTCGTCGCGCGGGTGCAGGTATTCGTATCTCATGATGGTCCTTATACCGCCTCAACGTTTCGGCTGCAATGTGGCACCCCCGCCCTCGGTCTCATTCGTTGCGTGTTTGTAGGGGCGAATGATTATTCGCCCCTACCTGTACCACCGGCCGGGTAAATCGACTGTCGGTAGGCCGGATAGGCTTCGGTACGCAGGTGGGCGAGCATGTGGTGCCCGCGTCGGCGCTGGCGTTCGGCGCGTAGCGCCGCCAGGTCGATGGGACCGACGACGATCTTCTCTCCCGGGCCCGGGTCGGCCTGGGCCAGAATCCGGCCGTCATAATCGACGATCATGCTGCCGCCGGGCCAACTGAAAGGGGGGTAGTTTCTCAGACTGGCCGCTTGGTTGGAGGCGACAACGTAGGCCATGTTCTCCAGGGCGCGAACGCGATTGACACTCGTCCACCAGTCCAAAGGCGGGGCGGTTCCCCAGGGGTCCATATAGGCAGAGACGCGAATCAGCACCTCGGCCCCGGCCAGGCTCAACTGCCGAATCGCCTCGGGAAACAGCCAGTCGTAACAGATCGCCGCGCCGAGCTTGCCGATCTCGGTCTCCGTCACGGGGAACAGCGGCTCGGCGTAGCCCGGCAGATCGTGCGGGCTGGTGTGGACCTCCCACGGTAGCCACGGATGGACCTTGCGATACTTGGCGAGCACACCGGTCGGGCCGATGAGACAGGTCGTATTGAACACGTGGCCGGGCCAGTTGGCGTCAGATTCCAGAAAGGTCCCCGTTTGGATGTAGATGCCCAGTTCCTTGGCCTTCTTGGTGTACAGGTCGGTATGCTCGTTCGGGATCGGCAC
>CAYNQP010000453.1:0-3902 GCA_964399325.1 uncultured Pirellulales bacterium | reverse complement strand
GGCGCTGGTCCCGGCCAAGAGAATTACCAATCCCAGCAGCAACAGTACGGCCACGATGGGCAACAGCCACCATTTCTTGTTGTGCTTGAGAAAGTGCCAGAACTCGGCGACAAGGGACGACCGTGATTCCTTGGCAAGCTGCTCGAACTTGGCTGATTCCTTATTGCTCATACCCCTCGGGCCTCACAGGTCAAAATCGCTGAAAGTAGCGTTCCATATTGCTTGTTTGCTGGTGATCCACCCAGTACGTTCGTGCCTCCGGGTCAAACCGCCGGCACAGAATATCACGCCCGATAAGGCGAAAAACCAGCCCCAATGGCGTAATCAACCCGAAATAGAACACACCCATCAGGACCAGGCTGACGACAAACCCGACCGGCAGCGTGAGCGCCGTCAGGGTCACATAAATATATCGCGTTAATTTGAGCGAGACTAAACCACTAAGCCAGATGAATCCGCCGGCCCCTGCGATGGCAACGCACCATCTGATATCCACGTGCTTGAGCGTATAGAGCAGCGTGGCCATGATGAGCGTGGCCCCAACGGAGACAAGGCGAAAGCCATGGAGGCTCTTGGGGTCCGGATTCCAGTTGACACTGACCAGCGACATCTACGACTCCTCGCGGCGCAAATGCAGGTTTGTTCTGCGGTTCATTTTCGATCAATCCAGTTTGAACTGCGACTTATAGGACTCGATATCGCGCCGTGTGACCTCGGATTGCTCCTGCTTGTACAGAAGCTGGTTCCCGAGCACAAGCACATCCATATCCGTCGCCATGAAGCAGCGATAGGCGTGCTCCGGCGTGCAGACGATGGGTTCGCCGCGAATATTGAAGCTCGTATTGATAATCACCGGGCACCCCGTCTTGTCCCTGAACCGGCTCATCAGCTTGTGCAGGCGCTCGTGACGGTTCGGATCGACGGTCTGCACGCGAGCGGAATAATCCACGTGCGTCACGGCCGGGATGACACTTCGCTGAAGCTTGAGGCGATCCAGTCCCTGGGCACCGCGCCCATCATCGTTGAGTCGCTTGTCCTCGCGCACCGGGGCCACCAGCAGCATATACGGGCTCTCCTGGCCCGGCTCGAAACCGAAGTAGTCGTGACATTCCTCCGCCAGCACGCACGGCGCGAAGGGCCGAAACGACTCCCTGAACTTGATCTTCAGATTCATAACCGATTGCATCTTCTCGCTGCGGGCGTCGCCAATGATACTGCGATTGCCCAGCGCGCGCGGACCGAACTCCATCCGTCCCTGGAACCATCCAACGACGTTCTCGGTCGCAATCAGCTCGGCAACGCGGTCGAGAAGCTCTTCCTCACTCTGGAACAAGTGATACGTCGCGCCGGCGCTCTTAAGGGACTCCTCGATCGAGGCGTCGCTGAAGGCTGGCCCGAGCAGGGAGCCGCGCTGCATATCACGTGCATCGGCCACGCGCTCGTGGTCCAGAAGCTGGTGCCACACGAACAGGGCGGCGCCCAACGCCCCACCTGCGTCGCCGGCCGCCGGCTGAATCCAGAGGTTCTCGAACGGGCCTTCGCGCAGGATGCGCCCGTTCCCGACACAATTGAGGGCCACGCCGCCGGCCAGCACAAGGTTCTTCATGCCCGTTTTGGCATGAACGTGCTGCGCCATACGGAGCATGACCTCTTCCGTCACGGCCTGGATGGAGGCCGCGACATCCATCGTATGCTGCGTGATTGGGCTCTCCGGCTTCCGCGCGGGCGCCCCGAACAGACGCTCGAACCTGCAGTTGACCATGACATTCTTGTGTCCGTACGGAAAGTACCGCATGTTCAGCCGAAAGGACCCGTCAGCCTTGAGGTCCAGCAATTCCTTCATAATCAGGTCCTGGTATTTGGGTTCGCCGTACGGGGCCAGGCCCATGAGCTTGTACTCGCCGGAGTTGACGCGAAAGCCTGTGTAGTAGGTGAAGGCCGAATAAAGCAGACCCAACGAATGCGGAAAATGAATGACCTCCTTCAGCTCGATCTTGTGGCCGCGTCCGATACCGAAGCTGGCGGTGGCCCACTCTCCGACCCCGTCCAGGGTCAGGATGGCCGCCTCGTCGAAGGGGCTCGGAAAGAAGGCACTGGCCGCATGGGACTCGTGGTGCTCGGTGAAGACGTACCGGCCTGTATATTTCCCGTCGAGGGCCTCGTCCAAGAGACGCGACATGTGCAGCTTCTTCTTGAGCCACAGCGGAATGCTCTGAAGAAACTGCCGAAAGCCCAACGGCGCGTAAGCGATATACGTTTCCAGCAGCCGCTCGAAGTGCAGCAGCGGCTTCTCATAGAACACGACGAAATCCAGATGCTCAGCGTCGATCTGCGCCGCCTCCAGGCAAAACCTCACGGCGTGGGATGGGAAGCCCGGATCGTGCTTGACGCGGGTGAAACGCTCCTCCTGCGCGGCGGCAACAATAGTCCCGTCGCGAACGAGGGCCGCTGCACTGTCGTGATAAAATGCCGATATTCCCAGGATATTCATAATACGCCGGATATCAACCGAGCACCGTTGGGCTACGGCTGAAAAAGCACCATCAGATCCGAATACGTGCGGGCCTTGTCCGTCTGGCCGGCCTGCGCGCAAAGCGCCGCCAGGAGTTGGTAGCCCTCGACGAAATCCGGCTTGAGATCAACCGCCCTGGTTACATGCTCGGTTCCCTTGTCAATCTGTTCTAATCGGATGGACTGTATCCCCAACCCGATGTGGGCCAGTTCGCTCTGCGGGTCGGCCTCCACCGCCCTGGCAAACCACTCCTGCGCCTCGGCCGGCTGGTTGTTCTTGGCATAGTAGTTGCCCATGTTGATCGTGGCCTGCACCGAGTCCGGGGCAATCTCCAAGGCCCTGTCCAGGCTGCGTTTCATGGCTTTGAGATCGCCCGCCTGCGATGCGGCCGCGCTCAGGTTGACCATGACATCGACATTCTCGGGGTCCATCTTGTTCAGTTCCTGATAAATCACCGTCGCGTCCGGAATCAGGCCGGTCTTGACGCAGTATGTCCCCAGCATCAGCAGGGCTTCCTTGCGGCTGTAGTGGTACGGCGTCAGGGCCGAAGTGACCGTCTTGACAGCCTCATCCTTCGCCCCGCCTCGCATCATTGCCTGGGCCAGCGCCACGCGGATGCTCATATTGAAAGGCTGCGCCTCGACGATTTTCTGGTACACCCCAATTGCCTCGCGCAGGCGTTCGCTCTTCAGCAGAAACTCACCGTAGCGAATGTTCAGATAGGAATCACGTGGCGCCTGTGCAATCGCACTGACGTAGGCCGCCTCCGATTCAGCCTGTCCTTTCGCCACCCGACGCAATGCAAACAGTCCCTCTCGCAGATTCTCCAACGCCTTTTTGTGGTCGATCTGTCCGGCAAAAGGCAACAGCGTCTTGCGACGGTACATGACCATGGCCAGACGATACTCCTCCTGCTCGTTGTAAACGAGACGGTGCCCACAGAGTTCGAACAACTCGTCCTCACGGCCTTCAGCAGCGCTCAGCCTGGCCTGTGGCATCGCCTTGGCGATGGCCCCCATAGCGGCACAAGCCGCCTGGAAATTCCCGCGAAAATTCAGATGGACGTGATCCACAAGGAAGTCGTCACCAAGCAGATGGCTCTCCGCCTGCGCTTCAAGGTGACTTTCCAGATCGAGAAGCGTCGCGCCGCGGTCGGCCAGATTCTCGGCCGCCTGCCGAATCGCGTCGTTGATCGGGCTGTCAGCTCGAAATCGCAAGGTGTCGAGGTCCCTGGCCTCTATGAACCGATGTTTGGCGTCATCGACCTTGCCGAGGGCATGGAAGCACGTGCCCATGCAGAAGGCCAGTTCGGCATAGGTATCGTCCACATCGCAGGCTTTCTGGTATTCCACTAGCGCCGCCTTGAAATCCCCCGCCAGCTCCAGCCCGC
>CAYNQP010000452.1:0-3911 GCA_964399325.1 uncultured Pirellulales bacterium | reverse complement strand
GCGAAAACGTGGCCACCTGCCCTTGCTTGGTGTATCCGAAGAAGCCTGGAAAAACGATGATGTCGCTCTCATTCCGGAGCGAGGATAGATTATCAAAGGATTCCGGCAGCACCTGGGCATTGCCGAAGTCGTCGCTCAGGAGCATGCCGGCCTCTTTGGGATCGACATAATGTGCGGGGACACCCTGTCGGACAAATACCTGAGCAACGACCTTAGCATTGTTGTCTTCGCCGGAAGCTTTGATCGTATCGGTGAACTGGGCGGTATGGCTCGAACGGTTTTCGATTCGGTTGCGTAGATCTGCTTCGATTTCAGCCACGATGGCAGCGTCCAGACCCAATTCCTTCTGGATCTCCGCATACCGTTCGACCACCGTGGCCAGCTCGCTATCGTGCGGTCGGCCCGCGATGACGGCTTCGGCCAAGGTGATTAGCAAGTCCGTCACCTTGGTATCTTTGGGAAACCTTTTACCTGGGGCAGAAACCACAACGATACGACGGTCCGGATCTGCCTTGACGATGCCAACCACTCTCAGTATCTGTTTGGCATCCGCGACTGACGATCCGCCAAATTTTACGACCTTCATCTTGTCCCCTTATGCACTGTAGTCACCGGCCCACGCCAGGACCCACCTCAACAACGGCAAACCCACGAAGGTTCACGTTGTCTCTATCGAGCCGCGCTCTTGAGAAAGTACTCCATCAGTTCATGACCCTTGTTGACTCGGAATCCAGATTTGGCGGCGTTCGTCTCGCCAAAACCAAGATGTAGGATACCTGTCATACCGGTCCCGGCCATCGCGAACGGAACCGGATCGGCCGAGTGAGCCCGGCTGCGAACCGGCGTTGGATGGTCCGGCAACACCAGGATGCGCCAATTCTCATGGTTTCCAAGCGAATTGAGCACCGGACCGACAATGTATTTGTCAATCTGCTCAATAGCCTTCTTCTTCATCACCGCGTTGCCCTCATGTGAGGCTTCATCGGGCGCCTCCACATGGACGAAGACCAAGTCATGGTCATCGAGGGCCTTAATGGCGGCGGCCCCCTTGCCCTCGTAATCCGTATCGAAGAAACCCGTCGCCCCCGGCACGTCGATCAGATCGAAGCCCACCAGCTTGGCCAGCCCTCTGACCAGATCGACCGCGGTGATTACAGCGCCGTTGAGGCCGAAACGTTTTCGGAAGCTTTCCAATCGGGTCTGCTTACCCTGGCCCCAGAGCCAGATCGAGCTGACCTGGTTCTCGCCCAGGTCCTGTCTTATCTTGTTGACGTCATGGCCGGCAAACAACTGCTGCGACTGATTCATCAACTCGATCAGCAGATCCGCTCCCTTGCCACGGGGCAAGAGCTTCTCGACGGGGGTGCCGATATGATCGTGCGGCGGATACGTACGGACATCGAAGTCTATGCCCCGGAGAACGAGCAGATGCCGGTAGCTCACACCCGTATGAAACGATAGACGGTCATCGCACATCTGGGCCTGTAGTTCCTTGATCAGGCTGCCAGCCTCCTCTGTCGAAATATGCCCAGCGCTGTGGTCGGCCATCCGGCCGTCGGCAACGGTCACGAGGTTGCAGCGAAAGACCCAGTCATCCGCCCCAAGCTTGATCCCACGCGCCGCGGCCTCGATAGGAGCCCGGCCGCTATAGTACCGTGCCGGATCATAGCCCAGCAGGCTCATTTGAGCGACGTCGCTTCCTGGTTCTACGCCATCGGGGACAGTCTGCACCAAGCCCTGACGGCCCTCGGCGCTGATGCGGTCGAGGTTGGGCGTCTCGGCCGCCTCCAAGGGCGTCTTGCCACCGAACTGCTCCAGCGGCTCGTCTGCTGCCCCATCCGGAACGATGATAACGTATTTTGCCATATTCTACCTGACATCGGGGGACGATGGCGGATGTCAGAGTTCTACGCCTTCAAAACCGCGACGGACGGATTCGAGCAACGAACCCGCTTGATCCAAGGCCCGATTCGCGTATTGATTCCGACGCGAAAAGGCTTATTTACTTCCCATTATGTATCCCTGTCTTCAGGAATATCGACAATGCGTACGCACACCGGCTGTCCGCCGAAGACATCCGATTCGGACAGTTCCGCAAGAGCTGCCGCCATGTTCCGCTCCTGTGTCCGGTGCGTAGTGATGACGACGGGAACGGTGTTGCCGGGGCCTTTGCCTTCATGCTGCAGCGCTCCGGATATGCTGATCTGGTGGTCGCCCAAGACCTTGCCATAGCGGGCCACCACGCCGGGCTCGTCCTTGGCCATGACTCTGATGTAGAACCGGCTCACGGAATCGTCCATCTTTTCGACTAGCGACTGAACCTCATGTCGCGGTCTCAATTGAAGATGCTGGAATGTTCTTTTCGAATTGCCCAAGGCCACATCAATGACATCCGCGACCACGGCGCTGGCAGTCGGCATCATCCCGGCTCCGCGTCCGTAGTACAGCGTCTCGCCGACGGCGCTGCCGAAAACGCTGATGGCGTTGAAAGAACCTTCGACCCGAGCCAGGGAGCAATCAGCCGCAATGAAAGACGGATGGACGCGCAGCGACACCTTGCCGTCGGAATCTTTCCGGCCGATGGCAAGCAGCTTCAGACAGTAACCCATCTCCCGGCCGTAGCGAATATCCTCTCGGGCGATATTCTCAATGCCCTGGACAAAAACGTCTTCCAGCGATATTTCATACCCAAATGCGATGGAAGCGAGGATGGCCAGCTTGTGCGCGCTGTCTCCCCCGGCAATGTCCAGGGTCGGGTCTGCCTCGGCGAACCCCCGCTGCTGCGCTCGGGCAAGAACTACCTCGAACTCCTCGTCCTTGGCACTCATGTTCGAGAGGATGTAATTACACGTGCCGTTGACGATGCCATACATCGCGGTGATCGTGTTGGCTACGAGCCCCGTCCGAATGGCCAGAACAATGGGGATTCCGCCCGCGCAACTGGCCTCGAAGGCGATGCATCGGTCGCTTTCCCGGGCCGCTCGAAACAGTTCGGCCCCGTGCGTAGCCAACAGCGCCTTGTTGGCGGTGACCACATCCTTGCCGGCCTTGAGCATCCTGAGCTGAATGTCCTTGGCCACCTTCGTGCCGCCGACGAGTTCGATACCCACGCTTATGCTGTCATCGCTGAGAAGCCGGTTCAAATCGCCAGTCAACACACCCTGAGGCAGGCTGACGGGACGGGCCGTCGTGGTGTCGACATCCACCACGCAGGCGAGCTCCAGACGCACTCCCATTTTCGCCGCTATGTCATCCGCCTTCTCGCAGATGAGCTTGGCCACGCCGGTGCCGACAGTCCCGAAACCGACAAGCCCCACTTTTACACGCTTTTGTTTCACCGAATCACCTGCCACTTCATATCTTTGTCTGAGGGATTACGCTCCCGTCACCATGCAATCCTGCCTGAACCATCCGGAGACTGCCGGCCGGCCTTTCCGGCCGCTGAACGCCACACGGACCGGCTCTGGACGGCCCAAATGGTCGATAATCAATAAACAATCCGTCGCTTCCGGTCAAGCAAAAAGCTCCAGACCCGCGCAACCGTTGCTACCGCTGGGCCCCTGGGGGATACGTCCAGCAACATGGGAGTTGCTCCCCGTGGGGGGCGCGGGTCCTGCTGTCGAGTAACCGCGGCAAAGTATCCATAGGGCCTGAGATAGCCCAGAGAAGGGGGATGTGGTCTTGTTTCGTGAGCCGCCTGTACTACAGGGTGCTTACGATCTGCTGATGCAAACATACAGTGTCTCGGACGGCCGGGCTGCAACGTGTCAGACGCCGTAGCGTGGATCCATTCGGCATGGCATTGCCAAACGCCAAGTGAAGTTGCGGCCGCGTTCATCACCGTCGCGCGGGACAAACGCATACCGAGGGGGAATTGCCGGAACATTTCTTCACATCCTCGCAAGATTTGG
>CAYNQP010000451.1:0-3921 GCA_964399325.1 uncultured Pirellulales bacterium | reverse complement strand
ACGCCAGAGCCTTTTCAATTCTCACCGGCAGAGCCGGTGGTTTACGCAACTAAATAAGCTCCCCTGAGGCGTTCGACATCATAAACATGGTGCCAGAGCGAGGTGAACTGCAGCGTCTTATCCCCGGCCGCTGCTCCCTACCAGTTATCTGGCGCGTCCGAAAGATATCGTACGTTATCGGGCAATCGCAAAGTCGCACACCTGAGAAATGCCACAGAACAATCCATATTTGTGCCCCCAAAATGGGCGACCACATATTTCAGACTTTGCGATTGCCCTGACTTAAAGAAGCAATGGCTACACCCGCCTGATAGGACGTACCATTGGCCAGCCAATGGGTCGAGGCTTGGTGGCAATATTGAAAAGTCCATTGCGAAATGCGTTACCCCAATACATCGCAAATCGGATTCACGCGATAGCTTCTCTGGTGGTATTCAAAGAAATCAAAGTCGGCGGGACTCGACGTGCCGGCCTGGTCCTGACAAGCCATACCGACGAATGCACCGGTGAAATTCGCTTGACCGGGCGCGGTGGCCTCGTCGGAGAGAATGCTGGCATCGAACTGTTGCGGCAGCCATTGCCAGTCCTTGTCCACGCCTTCGACGCGATAGGCGAAGTGGAGTCGTTCGTAGTCAATCTCGACACGCAGATGCACGGGCTTTCCGGCGGGAATCGCAATGGGCGGTGTGAAGGCGTCAGTCTGCGTCGAGTCGGGTAGGCAGGACATCACTCGCAGATGTTTGCCGTGCGTTTCGTCGTGAGAGAGATGGAGGTAATGAAACTTCGTGCTGTTGTAGTAACAAACGAACCCCGCACTCTGTTGGTAATGCTCCGGCTCGAACTCAACGACCGTTGCGGCGCTGAGGCAATGTGCTTGCTGCCGCCGGGCGACAAGTGATTGCTTGAACAGGCCGCCGATCGTTTCGCGGCCAAAGAGTCGCAGGAACCCGGGACGTGCCGTCAGGCTGAAGATCTCTTCGGGCCACGGCGTGCGCAGCCATTGGAAATCAATGGGCAGTTGCGATGTGTCGAAATCTTCGCGAGCCGGCGGCGGCGGGAAGGTGTGTTCAGGCAATCCGGGGGCGGGTGTTTCAACCGATGGAAGTCCCTGTCCGTCCAACGTACGCAGCCAGCCGTCCTTTCCCCAGGTCATCTTCTGAATCGCTGTTTCCCGACCAAGCGTGCAGCGGCCGCGATTGCGCAGCGGCCTGCCACAGAGATAGACCATGTAGGTCTCGCCATTTTGCGTCTCGACGACATCCGCGTGGCCAGCTCGCTGCAATTCGGCGTCCGGGCGATGGCGAGCGCTGAGAATGTGCGTGTCGGGATGCAGTTCATATGGCCCGGTGATCTTTCGCGATCGAGCCATCGTCACGGCGTGGCCCCAGCCGGTGCCGCCTTCGGCTGTGACCAAGTAATACCAGCCATCGCGTTTGTAGAGGTGCGGCGCTTCGGTAAGGCCGATCGGCGTGCCTTTGAAGATGTTGATCCGTTCGCCGACCAGCTTGCGTTCCTTGGCTGAATACTCCTGCAAAACGATACCCGCGAAACGATTTCTTCCAGGCCGATGGTCCCACAGCATGTTCAAGAAGTACTTGCGGCCGTCGTCGTCATGGAACAGCGATGGATCGAAGCCGCTGCTGTTGACATGGACGGGATCGGACCAATCGCCGTCAATGCGAGGACTGGTGACGAGATAGTTGTGAAAATCGCGCAGCGAAGCGCCGCTTGCCCCGCCGACGGTGGTGCGGCCATAGCGTTTCACGTCCGTGTAGATCAGCCAGAACAACCCGTCCGCATAGCTCAGGCACGGCGCCCAGATGCCGCAGGAATCGGGACTGCCTTCCATGTTGAGTTGGCTGGCGCGGCTGAGCGGACGCGTGAGCAGTCGCCAGTGGACGAGGTCACGCGAATGATGAATCTGCACGCCCGGAAACCACTCGAAGGTCGAGGTGGCCACATAGTAATCGTCGCCAACGCGCACGATGGACGGGTCTGGGTTGAAGCCGGTTAGGATGGGATTGCGAATGGTCATGCGGTCTCTGTTTCAGTAGGTGCGGCGGCACGACGGGCGGTCAGTTCCCGTTCGATTTCGTCCACGCGTTTTTGGTTGAGCGGATATATAAGGAGCGCACCGGCTTTGAGCAGCGCAAACAATCCCGCCATGATTGAGAAGGCGAGCGTGATGCCGAATATCGCCTCGGGCGCTTGCTGCTCGGCGTCTTTGACGTAGCCGAACAGATACAGAAACAACGGCAGCAGGAAGCCGCCAATGACCATGCCGGTCTTGATCGCGAACAGCGAGGCCGAATAGACCAGCCCCGTGGATCGGCGCCCGAACTTCCATTCGCCGTAGTCGGCAACGTCCCCATAGAGCGCCCAGATGAGCGCCGAGGCGGGCCCCATGCAGAGGTAACCGAGCCCATTCACCGCGACGAGCAGGGCGAACTGTCCCGGTGGCAAGAAGAAGAACGTCATGAAGCACACGCCCGTGACCGCACACAACCCAGCCGCGGCGTACTTCTTGTCCACCCGCCGAACGATGAAGCCCAGTGCCGCCGTGCCGAGCATCTGCGCTAGCATGCTCGTAGACATGAATACCGTGGGGCGGTCGAGTCCGAGGAAGACCGGAGATTTGGCGTCGCCCACGACGTACTTGAAGAAGAACATCATGCTGCCCCCGCGCAGCGCGACGTACGTCGTGGAGAAGACCGAGGCCACCAGCAGCATGACCCAGGGCCTGTTGCGAGACAATTCGCGTAGCTCCTCGATGACGTTGGTCTTCTGCCTGGGTGGGGGCTTCACGCGCTCTTTCGTCGTCGCAAACGTGATCCAGAACATGATCACCGACGCGACGGCGAAGATCGCCATGGTCCACTGGAAGCCGCGCATCTCGTCTCCGGAGCCGAGATAGTCCACAAGAGGGCGAACAAACAGCGCTATCAGGAATCCGCCGCCAAACGCGCCCACAAACCGGAAACTCGACGCCACGGCGCGCGTGCGCGATGACGAACTGATCACACCCAGAAGCGACGAGTAGGGCACGTTGATGATTGTGTAGCTCAGCAACATCAATGCGTAGGTGATGTAGGCGTAAACGAGCTTGCCTGTCGAACTGTAGTTCGGACCGGCGAACAGCAGATAGCCGCAGATGCCGTAAGGAATCGCACCCCAAAGCAGATACGGACGAAACTTGCCCCAGCGAGTCTGCGTGCGATCGGCAATCAAACCCATGATCGGATCGTTAAGGGCGTCGAAGACGCGGACGACAAGAAACATCGACGACACGGCCAGGGGCCCGATGCCCCAGACGTCCACGTAGTAGTAGGTGAGAAATAGGCTGAAGGTCTGGAAGAAGAAATTCGAGGCCGTGTCACCCAGGGCATAACCGATGTATTCTTTCGGCTTGAGGTTGTCGCCAGTGTCTGGCGGTTGTGGAATGAGAGATTTCATGGATACGTGACCTAATAAGAGAGGTTGAGTTGTTCCGAGGCAACGACAGAATCGTGCTGCGTTGCTGCGCCGGCGAGCGTGCTGTGCGTACAGCGGCCGATGACAGCCCCAATAGGGACATGTCCCATGAGAAGTATGACAGGTCCGACGAAGGGGAATAACCGGGCGTGATGGATCGGTTTCATGGTCGCTCCTTTATATCGAGTCGATATCACTGCGACGGCCGGGCCGTGGCACATCACGACGAAGCCGGAACCTCAAGGGGATCATATCAAAGGCAGGAGATATAGTCCAGCCAGAAACCGTCCGTCCAAACGGCCGAACACAGCCCGTCAAGACCCGGCGATTGACACCCCGGACCGCGATCTGGTATAGTATCGTGCTGGGTGAGCCCGGAAACCAGGTCTCCCTCTGTAATGGTTGCCAGGAGCTGGGAAGAAGGGGAATGAGAGGTGACTGTTAATGGGT
>CAYNQP010000450.1:0-3921 GCA_964399325.1 uncultured Pirellulales bacterium | reverse complement strand
GGTCGCTGTCTGCGCCGCAACGGGCGCGGGCTGGTACGCGAACGCCGCCATCGCCGCCCAGTCAATGGCCGGAAGGATTACGAGGGAGAACGAGCCCATATCGCCGAATGTGGCACGCTACGCCGAACTGATGGCCATCTACCGCACGATCTACCCGCGTCTGCGCGACAGTTTCAACCAACTGACGGACTTCGCCGCAACCGAGTAGCGCTTGTCTTCTCATTTCTCGCTTGAAAAATGGGCTAACCTGGGGTAATATCGGCCCAACTGGAAACTACGATCCTTCTTGACGCACATAGCGTTTAGAATGGTCGATATGCCTATGGCCCATAAGCGATTTCCTATCAGGAACAAGCAAAACAACGACTCAACCAGACAGCAAAGGAATCCAACGCCATGAAAACGCAAAGTTCAAACCTCAGATCAGGTATCGGCTTGTTTGCCGCGCTGTTGCTCTCCATTGGCGCAGCGGCCGAATGTGCCAGTACGCCGACCACCCTCAAGGACGCCTACAAAGACCATTTCTATATCGGCGTAGCCATCAACCACCTGGTTGCGACCGGCCAGGTGGTCCAGGCTGACAACGCCAACCGGAACAAGGAAGAACTCGCGAAGGACATTGCCCTAGTCAAGGCTCAGTTTAACCAGATCGTCAATGAGAACGACCTGAAACCGTCTCTCATTCATCCGAATCCGGGACCAGACGGTTATAACTTTGGTCCGGCCGATGCCTTTGTGAAGTTCGGCATGGACAACAATATGTATATCGCGGGTCATACGCTCCTCTGGCACAGCCAGGTGCCCAACTGGTTCTTTGAGGGGACGGCTCCAGCCAATGCTGCCGCAGTTGAGACACCCGCAGCGCCACCAGCCGCTGGTAGAGGTGGCCGTGGCGGTTTCCGCCGTCGGGGTGGTATTACCGGCCCGCGGGCGACCCGCGAAGAGTTGCTCGAGCGGATGCGCGATCACATTCACACCGTGGTCGGCCGCTACAAAGGCAAGATCAAGGTCTGGGACGTCGTGAACGAGGCCCTCGCCGATGGCGGCACGGACACCCTGCGAAGCACGTACTGGACGCGAATCATCGGACCGGACTTCATTGCCAAGGCCTTCGAGTACGCCCATGAAGCGGACCCGGATGCGATTCTCCGCTACAACGATTATGGGTTGGAGAACCGGGCAAAGCGCATCAAACTCAAGGCGTTGATCAAACAACTGCAGGAACAGAATGTCCCGGTCATGGCCATCGGCACACAAACCCACATCAACGTTTCAACGACTTTCGCAGCGATGGATGCAACTCTGGCGGACCTGGCATCGATCGGCCTTCCCGTTCACATCACCGAACTCGACATGAACGCCTCCATGCGTGGCCAGCGCAACACCAATGCGGATATCGCCGGCAGTGCCGCACGCACTGAGGGCGGCGTGGTGAGCGAAGTCGACCGGCGTCAGTCCGAGGCGTACGCGAACCTTTTCCGAGCACTTATGAAGCATAAGGATTCCGTGAAGATGGTCACGTTCTGGGGCGCCAATGACGCGGTCTCGTGGCTCGCACGAGGTCGCCCCCTGCTGTTCGACGGCAACGATCAGCCCAAGCCGGCCTTCGACGCGGTCATGCGCGTCGCCACCGAAAAGTAAGCGAACTCTCGCTAATTCTTCCACGGACCGACGCCGGGCAATCAACTGGACAAGTCAGTGATTGCCCGGCCGGTCGTGGACAGTTGTCCGCGATGCCGAAGCGATCGGCATGCCCGGGAGTAACTTCCTTTCCGCTCAAGGGCGACGGTTCCACGAGGGAGTATCCATGTGCTGCCATGGTCTGAGCCAAGCGATCATAGATTGGCTGCTTGAGGGCGATGTCTCGATACGGTATCAGACCAGGCGCGACCTCCTCGGCGAAGACCCGGCCGGACTCGAAACGCTGCAAGGACAGATCGCAACGGAAGGATGGGGCGCCCGATTCCTCTCGCTCCAGGGTCCGGCCGACCGCACGATCCTCGCATGGGTCGGGCACTGGAGGTGCTGGCGCGGAAGCGGAGGTCCGACGGGACCTAGCCTTTGCAGAACAGGCATCCCGGCGCCGTCCATTTCGACATGGAGAAGACCGGCCGGCCAAGCAGGTGGAACACCCTACGCGCGACCCGCGTTTCGGCGGCATACGGCGGAAACGGATGAAACAGACGGCCATTCGCGGTTGTGAGTTGCCATGAAGACTTGGAACCTGAGAGAGGCAAAGAGATGAACGGATTTCTCACGCGGGGGATCACATCAGGCGTATGTGTTGTCGTTTACACAGTCGCTGCCATGGCGGCTGATGTCACGCAGGCATCCGCAAGTGTAAAGACGTGCCACGTCTGGGAAAAGGTCGAGATCGTCCTTGTCACCCAGGGAAGATACGAGAACCCGTACACGGACGTGACGGTCTGGGTCGACCTGAAGGGCCCGGGCTTCACCAAACGCTGCTACGGTTTCTGGGATGGCGGCGACACTTTCCGCGTACGCGTCACGGCGCCGGCGCCGGGAACTTGGGCCTGGAAGAGCGGCTCGAAGCCGGCCGATCCCAGCCTGGAGGGAGTGAGCGGGTCCTTTACGGCGGCCGAGTGGACGGAAGCGGAGAAGGCGGAGAACCCGTCCCGCCGCGGCATGATCCGGCCGTCGGCCAACGGCCACGCGTTCCAGTATGCCGATGGAACGCCGTTCCTGCTGATAGGAGACACCTGGTGGGCGCTGCCGACTTTTCGGTTTCGCTGGCGCGACGACGATGCGCTCCGTCCCATGGGGCCGGAGGCAGGTTTCAAAGAATTCGTCGCCTATCGCCGAAAGCAGGAGTTCAACTGCGTCGCCATCTTGGCGGCGCTGCCGAACTGGGCCAACGACGACAAGCCGACGACCCTCAGAGCAGCCGACGGCACGGTCCTGCGGTCGGCCTGGAAGCAGGCGGGCACGAACAGCGCCAAGAACATGACCGACGAGACGGGCCATCGGGCATTCCTGTTTCCGGGCAAGGTCCCCGGCTTCGAGGATTACTTCCCGGATGTGGAACGTATCGATCCGGCGTACTTCCAATCGTTGGACAAGAAGATCGACTACCTGAACGCCCAGGGGTTCGTCCCGTTTATCGAGGTCGCCCGGCGGGACATCGGGCAGGCGTGGAAGAAGTACTATTCCTGGCCGGAGTCTTACGTGCGGTACATCGAATACATCTGGAGCCGCTATCAGGCGAACATCTGCCTGTTCAGTCCTATTCATTACGACTCCTCGGGCCAGACGATTCCCGCTGACGACTGGAACGCGGCGGCCAATCAGGTGATCGACGATTACGGCCCGCCGCCGTTCGGCACACTGGCGGGGACAAACCCAACCCGCTCTTCGTTGCGCAACTGGGGACACACCGACAAGGCCAGATGGCTCAGCTTTCATCAGATCGGGAACCTCCGCACACACGACAGCTACGCTCTGTTGACCGACATCTTCAAGACCGATCCGCCGGCGCCGGCGATCAACGGCGAGCCTTACTATGATGGCATGGAGAGCGACGAGGGCGGCTCCGAGGCAGCGGCGGCCCGTTGCCGTTCCGCGATGTACGGCAGCGTCCTGTCCGGCGGACTCGGAGGCCATATCTACGGAGCCGGCGGCTGGAACGGGGGCGTCTGGAGCGGCGAGGTGGAGGAGGCCTCGAGGTGGCCCATGTGGAAGGGGTTCCAGTGGCCCTCCGGTGACCAGATGCGCCACCTCAAGAGCTTCATCCTCTCCGAGGGACGGCGATATCAAGACCTGATTCCGTGTACCGACCGGATCTCACCCAACCAGTCAGCGGGTCCGAAAGCTGCGGCCGGCTGGGCTTATGGCGCAGCGACGCCGGAACAGGACCTCCTTCTGCTGTACTTTGAGAAAGACTGTCCCCAGGCTGCCGTCACG